>NZ_WUDQ01000400.1:0-3445 GCF_009827695.1 Paenibacillus sp. OT2-17
TGGCGTATTGCCAACGAGTCGGTAATATTATGGGGGCGACTTTGTACCTCTCCTTGGCAGGTACGATTGATCAGGGTACATTCGATGCTCCAAAGCGAATCGGCTGTTTTTCCTACGGGTCAGGCTGCTGCTCTGAATTTTATAGCGGGGTTGTTATGCCGCAAAGCCAGGAACATCTGCGGCGTTTTGAAATTGAGCGTAATTTGAATGATCGCTATCAGTTAACTATGGATGAATATGAATCCCTGCTAAAAGGCAGTGACGCCGTACGGTTTGGAACCCGCAACGCCAAGCTGGATTTTCAATTGATTCCGGGGGTGATAGCTTCCGGGAAAGGTAGACAGCGGTTGTATTTGGAAGAAATCTATGAATTCCACCGTAAATACAGGTGGGAATCATGAGTTATCAAACGATTCAGGTTCGGTTTCAAGAATCGATTTGTTATATTCGCTTTTACCGACCGGAGGCAAATAATACGATTAATAATACCCTCATCGAGGAGTGCTTGCATGTACTTGCACTGTGTGAGGAGTCAGTTACGATCGTAGTTTTGGAAGGTTTGCCGGAGGTGTTCTGTTTTGGCGCGGATTTTGAGGGAATGCGTGAAAAAGTGGAAAGTGGACAAGAACATGCAATGAGTCCAGAGCCTATGTATGATCTGTGGTTAAAATTAGCAACTGGGCCCTATATCACGATTTCTCATGTGCGAGGAAAAGCAAACGCTGGTGGCGTCGGATTTATTGCTGCCAGCGATATTGTGATAGCCGACGAGACGGCACAGTTCAGCTTGTCAGAATTGCTATTCGGACTTTTCCCTGCTTGCGTTCTACCATTTTTAGTCCGCAGGATTGGATTCCAAAAAGCGCATTATTTAACACTAATGACGCAGCCCGTTTCGGTTCAACAGGCCCATGTATGGGGGTTGGTTGATGCGTACGATGCTCAGAGTGAGATGGTGCTACGCAAGCATTTATTACGCCTCAGACGATTGAGCAAGCATGGGATTTTACGCTACAAGCGCTTTATGGATGAACTCAACGATTTGCGTCAGTGTAAACCACTAGCGTTGGCGTCCAATCAAGAGGTGTTTTCAGACGCTCAAAATCTTAAGGGCATTTTCCGATATGTCGAAACGGGGCAATTTCCGTGGATGGACTGATGGTCTACGCCACAAGATGGGGATGTAGGAGGGAAGAAGATCATAATGTCACAATCCGTGGTTGAATTACTTGAAATCGAGCGAGGCATTATTCAAGTGAAAATGCAAGATAGAGTTCATAAAAATACATTTACGCTTGAAATGACCCATGGACTAAGACAAGCGTTCAAGACGATCCAAGAAGATTCAACCTGCAAAGTCGTAATTCTAACAGGATACGATAATTACTTTGCCACGGGTGGGACGCAAGAGGGACTGTTGGCTTTACATGAAGGAATCTCGAAGTTTACCGATGAAAATATATACTCACTTGCATTGGGCTGTAAAGTTCCAGTGATAGCTGCTATGCAGGGACATGCGGTGGGCGGAGGCTTTGTAATGGGGCTATTTTCTGACTTTGTAGTCCTAAGCAGGGAAAGTGTGTACACGACTAATTTTATGAGATACGGATTCACACCGGGAATGGGTGCCACGTATATTATTCCTAAAAAACTAGGGTTCAGCTTGGGAGAAGAGTTATTGTTAAATGGGGGCAATTATCGAGGTGTTGAACTGGAAAAACGGGGAGTTCCATTTCCGACCCTGCCCCGCAAAGAAGTGATGGGCTATGTAATGGATCTTGCCCGGCAGCTAGCCGAGAAACCCAGATTTTCTTTAATCACGCTAAAGGATCATTTGGTTGCTCCACTCCGGGAACAGCTTCCCAAAATCGTAGAACAAGAGCTTATCATGCATGAGAAGACCTTTCATCAAGCGGAGGTTAAAGAACGAATTATCAACTTGTTTGGAAAATAACCAAATAGAGATTCGTTGAACGCCTTTGCGGTTGTTCATGCGAACCAGCAACGAGTGTGAAAGAGGCATATAGCCTTCCTCATCACTCGTTTTTTCTTTGATATATTTTAGCAGGCAACTCCTGGCAATGCTTCAAACGTGAATAATAGCTCAAAATGGACAGGGTGATAAGCCTTTAGCTCATGTTATATAAACTTTGTGTTTTGAGGAGTTGGTGGAGAATGATGCGAAAACATGACCAAACATGGAACCTTGATATTCCGATCGCTTCTTTTATTGAAACTTGCCGGAAATTTCCTGAAAAAGAGTTATTTACGTTTGAGAAAGAAGGCCAGAGTCCTCAAATTCTTTCCGGAAATACGCTTCTACATCAAATACAGGCTTTGGGCAATATCCTATTGAAAGAACTGGCTGAGCAGGAACGGGCACTTCTTGTATTTCCTCAGGGTCTGGAATATATCAGCAGCATGCTGGCATGTTTTTATGCAAATATCGTGGCCATACCTACACCTATTACAGATTCGGAGCCGGATGAAAAAATCTTTGAGAAGATGATGCCTATCTATAGGGATTCCCAAGCCGTATGTATCATAACTAATACGGACTTGAAAGCATTTCTCCAAACACGGAGGGAGTTTAATTCAATCCGTATCCTGAATATTGATGAAATCTTTCAAGAAGACACCGTTGACGTTGAGATAGAGATGAGAATGCCAGCGCCGCAGGATACTGCTCTTTTGATGTATACATCGGGCTCAACATCCTTGCCAAAAGGCGTAATCCTCAGTCACAGCTGCTTGATGAATCAGGCCAAGGCCGAGCAATGGAGAATTGACCGGAATAGTCGTGTCGTTTCCTGGACGCCGCAATTTCATGCTTTTGGACTGCATAACAATATTTTAGTCCCACTTTTAAACGGGGCGTCGAGCATTATTCTCCCGCCAGAAAGCTTCGCTAAAAATCCGGAAAATTGGATTCATATGATTGACAAGTATCAGGCTACCCATACGGCAGCGCCAAATTTTGCGTTCGATTATTGCTGCTCCACACTGGACATAGCTTCAATTAAGCAACATTCACTTCGCCATCTCCAAGCGATTATATGTGCAGGTGAGCCCATCCGGAAGGAAACTTACGAGAACTTCATCCATAAATTCCGGGAATTAGGGCTACAAGAGGATATATTTTGTCCCCTCCTTGGCTTATCGGAGCTGTGCCCTGTCGCCAGTATAAAACCAGGTCAGTCGATGAGATTCCTTAACTTGGATATCCCTAGCTTGGAGCAACGAAGAGTCCAATACACGGATGAAAAGAATAAATCGAAGTCCGTAGTGAGCTGTGGGGAGATTGAAGATCCGACGCAAATACGAATTGTTCATCCTGAAAGGCATACACAATGCTTACCGGAGGAAGTCGGCGAGATTTGGATTAAATCCGCACGGATGGCAGAGGGATATTTAAACAGGAAGGAAGAAACGAATAGCACTTTTG
>NZ_WUDQ01000401.1:0-3436 GCF_009827695.1 Paenibacillus sp. OT2-17
AATTGACTTCATTGACAGTCAATTCTTCTTTGTTCATGACATAAGGTACGATTGCTGGGTCCAAATCACCACTACGAGTACCCATCATAAGACCTTCCAATGGAGTCATACCCATGGAAGTATCAACAGACAAACCGCCTTGAACTGCTGTTACACTACCACCATTACCGATATGACAAGTGATAATCTTCAGGTCTTCCAAAGGACGACCAAGGAATTTGGCGGCTTCCTTACTTACAAAATCATGGGAAGTGCCGTGGGCACCGTAACGACGAACCTTATACTTATTGTACAACACTCTTGGAATGGCGTACATATAAGCTTTTTCAGGCATAGTTTGATGGAACGAGGTATCAAATACCACAACCTGTGGTACATCTGGCATATTCAATTCAGCCGCTTTAATCCCCATCATGGAAGCAGGGTTATGCAGTGGCGCCAGGTCAAACAAGCGACGGATTTCACTCTTCGCTTCAGGCGTTACAACTGCTGACTGTTTGAAGATTTCGCCTCCATGAACCACACGATGGCCCACAGCCTGAATTTCACTAGTACTGGAGATTACACCATGTTCAGCATCTGTGAGTACGTTCAGCACTTTACGGATGGCTGTAGTATGTTCCAAAATCTCGCTAACTTCAGTGTATTCTTCTTTATTGGTTGGCTTATGCGTCAGAATGGAGGAATCCATACCGATGCGCTCTACCAATCCTTTTGCCAGAACGGACTCGTCCGTCATATCATACAATTGGTATTTCAGGGAAGAACTCCCTGCATTGATTACGAGAATTTTCATATCCGGTCACCATCCTTGTCGTACTTAAAGAAGCCTTCGCCCGATTTCACGCCCAGATTACCTGCACGCACCATTTTCTTCAGTACGATGGACGGACGATATTTCAATTCGCCGAATTCACGGAACATACGCTCCAGAGCAGCCAAAACGGAATCCAGACCAAAGCGGTCAGCCATTTCCAAAGGACCGCTTTGGAAGTTATATCCGATTCGCATAGCGTCATCGATATCATCAGCGGAAGCCACGCCTTCTTGAAGTACATGGGCCGCTTCGTTAATCAGCAGACAGATAATCCGGCTTGTTACGAATCCAGGAGATTCATAAATCATGACTCCTTTTTTCTCCACTATCTCTTCCACGAACAATTTAGTGTTTTCAAATGTATCGTCCGAAGTTTTCAAACCACGAATAATTTCTACAAGATCAATACGGGATACTGGATAAATAAAGTGCATACCAATAACACGCTCAGGATACTTGGTCGAGCTAGCAAGCTCGGTCAGGCTCAGCGTGGATGTATTACTTGCAAGAATAATATTGCTTGGACACACATGGTCTAGCTCTTGGAACACTGCTTTCTTCTCGTCCAGATTCTCTGTAATAGTCTCAATGACCATATCACAGCTGCCGAGCTCCGCCAAATGAATTACTTTTTGAATACGGGATAAGATCAATTTTTTCTCAGCTTGAGTAATTGCCCACTTTTCCAGTTGTTTGTCCAGACTCGTTTCAATCATATTGTAGGCGTAGTCTAGTTTCTCTGGTGTCTGCTCTACCAGCAGCACATCAATTCCTTTGGACGCGAGCATTTCAGAAATCCCCTGTCCCATAGTGCCGCCGCCGATGACGCCGATTTTTTTAAATTGCATGATTCTTTACTCCACCCTTTCCTGGTCACTCTCATATATTGTATCCTTCTTTGTCGAAAAATACATGTTTATGTCCCAATAGATAATAATATCTTAGCACGGACTAAAAGTAAAAAAAAATAACCAGCATAAAAAATTATGCTGGTAATAAAGCATTTTCACTAAATTGACATCTAAATTGGTCTCCAGACAGAGTTTCTTCCTTCATCAGGATGTCAAGTGAGTTGTCGAACACAGGACGATGCTTTTCCAGCAGCTCCAAAGTTCGGGTATGCAGGTCAGCCATAATCTCGCCATTTTCCCGCATGAGTTCTTCTTTGGTTACCATTTCCATGTTAATAATGCCAAGTGAAGTCAAACCGGAAGTCATCATCGTATGAACGATGTTCAGCGCCTGCTCAAAATCATTACTTGAGCCAGTACTGCGACCGCCATAGTACATTTCTTCCGCCGTAGCCCCTGCGAGCGAGATCATAATTTGCTCCTCCAGGAACTGCTTGGTGTATAAATAATGCTCTTGCTGTGGATTGTGGCGCACATAGCCAAGCGCTTTCCCACGAGGGCTAAGTGCTACCTGGCTTACGCTACCGGGACGAACAATTTCGGCCATAATAGCATGTCCTAGTTCATGAATCGCTACACGTTTTTTCTCTTCCAAGGTCGATTCTCGGTCTGTCTTTTCACCCATCATCACTTTGTCAATTGCCATCGACAGATGCTTCTGCGCAATCATTTTCTGATCCTGTCTCATCGCATAGATTGCCGCTTCATTCATCACGCTCTCCAGCTGTGCGCCGGAAAACCCGTAAGATTCTTCAGCAATTTTGTCCAGATTTGCATCTTCCTGAATCGGTTTGTTTTTGGCATGAATTTTTAGAATATGAAGACGGCCCTTCTTGTCAGGCAGATCCACTTGAATATGACGATCAAAACGCCCTGGACGCGTTAAGGCGCTGTCCAGCATTTCTTTACGGTTTGTTGCCGCAATGATCAAAATCCGCGGTGTATCTGCGGAATAAATACCGTCCATTTCTGTCAGTAACTGATTCAAAGTCTGATCATATTCTCGTTGCTGTCCACCCTCACGTTTACCACCAATTACATCGATTTCGTCAATAAAAATAATTGCATTTTCCTTCTTTTCCTTGGCTGCACGAGTACGCGCCTCCCGAAACAACTCACGGACACGACCCGCTCCAACACCAACGTACATTTCAACAAATTCACTACCTGAGGCTGCAACAAATACAGAATTAGTGTAGTGTGCCGCTGCCTTCGCCATCAGCGTTTTTCCTGTTCCCGGAGGACCAGTGAGCAAAACGCCTTTTAATGGACGGATACCAAACTTGGAAATTTCATCATGTCGATTCAAAAAATCCAGGGCCTCGCGCAGTTCCTGCTTAGCGCTTTCTTGCCCACCGATTTCCTCAAAAGTCAGCTTGTCCGGACCATTTTTTTTACGTTTACGCTCTTGCCCAGCACCCACGGCCAAACCGCCACGCGCATGCATAAGCATTAACAAGCCGCTGAACATCACGCCAGCAACCAGAAGAGGGATAATATTTACCCCAATAAAAACGAGAAATATAATGGTTACCGGCACAATGCCGATTAATATTTCCTTAATCCATCTAGGCATTAGGCCATACCCCCATTTGCTGAGATTGACGTGGCAAACCGATAAACTTGGTCGCTTTACCTTCGCTGAGTCGGATATAGACATTGTTCGAATCCATGTCGGTATCAGCTTTGATACCCGTCTTTTTCTTTT
>NZ_WUDQ01000402.1:0-3406 GCF_009827695.1 Paenibacillus sp. OT2-17
CATTCGCCTGCTCTTCTCCCGTAGATAACACTACCCGTAGCCCCTTCGCCAAAGGCAGTAGCGTTTCCAATACAAAAATATCAAATGCAGCAGTAGTTACTGAGAAGAAGGTCTGACCTTCAAGAAACGGAATTCGCTCGGTAATCCCGTAGATCAGGTTAACGATGGCTTCCTGACGGATCATCACGCCTTTTGGATGTCCGGTCGAGCCTGAGGTGAAAATCATATACGCCAAATCATGGGGTCCCGGCTGTGTGATCTTCAGCCTTTTTCCATCCTGAAGGTATATACTCTCGTCATTCAACGAAATGACTTCGCCTCTAAAATCCAGTCCATCCAGCAGTGTGTCCCGACTAATCAGCCATTGCGCTTCACTCTCTTCCAGCATGTAGGAAATACGCGCCGCAGGATAGTCGGGGTCGATCGGCAAATAGGCAGCACCTGCCTTTAAAATGCCGAGCATCGCCGTCAGCAAATCTACCGACCGTTCCAGCAGCAAGGCAACCACCGTATTCACGTCCGCTCCTTTGCTGCGCAATGTTCTCGCCACCCGATTGGACAGGACATCCAGCTCGCCATAGGTCAAACACTGGCTCCCACATTCTACCGCTATGGCGTCCGGCATCCGTGCAGCCTGTTCTTCGAACAGGTGATGCATCAGCTTGTCAGCCGGAAGCGCAAGCTCAGTCGCATTGCGGGCGACAAGAATGCGTGATTGCTCCGCAGGAGTCAGCAGGCTGTAGGCATACAGGGGACGGTCTGGCTGCAAAGCCAGTTGGGCCACCAGCTCTATGAAATGCTGCGCCATCTGGCGAACCGTATGCTCGCGGAACAGTTCCGCGCTGTATTCAAAGGTACAATGCAGCCCATTACGGCGATTATCACCTACACCTTTAGCAGTCGGCATCTCAACCACGGTCAGCATCAAATCAAATGAAGCAAAAGGGCTTTCCAACGGATAAGGCTTCACCTGTAAACCCGGCACTTCCCTGCTGCCATCCATAAAATTTTGCAGCCGAAACATCGTGTCAAACAGCGGATTACGACTCAAATCCCGCTGGAGATGCAAGCGATTAACGAGCATATCAAAGGGGTAATCCTGATGCTCAAACGCATTCAACGCATTGTCTTTGACCTCGTCCAGAAACTGTCGGAAGGTCTTCTCCTGTACGGGAGCATTTCGTAACGTAAGTGTATTTACGAACATACCGAGCATACGCTCCAGCTGAACATGCAATCTTCCGGCTACTGGCGTACCCACCACGATGTCCTCCTGCCCACTATAGCGGGACAAGAATACATTGTATGCTGCAAGCAAAACCATGAATAACGTGGCACCACTCTCCGTTGCCAGCTTCCGCAAACTTGTTGCACAGTCTGACGACAGACTAAATTCCAGCGAGCCCCCGGCAAAGCTCCGTTGTCTTGGTCTTGGATAATCTCCCGGCAGATTCAGAAGCGGAATTTCCTTTCCAGTGTGCTGTTCGTCGAACATCTTCAGCCAGAACGCTTCCTGTTCTTTCAGATGTTCCCCGCTGAGCTGTGTATGCTGCCAGGCGGCAAAGTCTTTATACTGAATGTGCGGCTTTTCCAAAGCGCTTCCTTCCATTAGGGAGATAAACTCATCAATAAGCACTGTCGCAGAAATTCCATCAAAAATAATATGATGCACATCCAGCAGTAGAACATGGCTCTGCTCCGCTAATCGAACCAGCATTACCCGTAAAAGCGGGGGCTGTTGCAAATCAAAAGGACGCAAAAATGATTGCTGAATCTGCGGCATATCGGCCGCCGTCCCTTCGGTATATTCCATTTTCCAAGCTACATCCGAATGAATCTGCTGTACTACTTCATCCTCCAGCAGGGTAAAGCCCGTTCGAAATACTTCATGCCGGAGCAGTAATGTTCGAAACAGACGTTCAAGCTGCTCTCGTTGGATACTGCCTTCCAAATGCCATGCAGTGAACACGTGATTGCTCAGGCTTTCTCCTTCCAATTGATGCAAAACAAATAATCGTCTTTGAGCGGCGGAAACTGGGTAATACTCCTGCTCAGGCAACGGTTCGATAGAAGCTGCATGAACAGAGGTCTTTTGACGAAGCAAATCTGCCAGCTCACGAATGGTTTGATGATCAAAGAGTTCTTTGAACGTCACTTTCACCTGCAAGCGTTCCTGAATCCGGTAAATCATTTTTGCCATCTTGAGTGAATGTCCACCCAACGCAAAAAAGGGGTCCTGTACACCCACTTGCGCTATATCCAAAATTTCTGTCCAAATGGTGGATAGCTCCTGCTCCATGCCGTCTCTTGGAGGTACATATTCTGTTCCTGCAAGACTTCTTCCCTCAGGTTTTGGCATATGTTTACGGTCGATTTTACCGTGTGGGGTCAAAGGCATGGTTTCGAGAGGGACCAACAGACCGGGAACCATATAGTCGGGAAGCCGTTCTTTTAGATGTTGGCGTACCCCTTCTGACGTCATTTCCGGCGACTGCAATGTGTAGTAGCCGATCAGCCCGGTTAATCCCGTTGCCTCGATATGTGCAATCACCGTTGCCTCACGAATAGATGGAAGACTGACCAGCGCCTGCTCAACTTCCTTCATTTCGACGCGAAATCCCCGCACCTGAACCTGATCGTCCTTTCGCCCAAGATACTGAAATTGCCCGTCCGGGGTCTGACAGCCTAAGTCTCCCGTTCGATAAAGCCTTTCTCCTCGCTTATCCTCGGTTGCAATAAATGCTTTTTTGAGCAGCGGTGGAATTTCTCCACTTTTGACAGGATCGCTTTTTTGCACAGACAACTCACCCATGAGCACACCGTTGCGGTCATAAACCTTCGATGTCTCGTTCACTGTAATTTTGTCCTTGTTGGCTTTGTAAATTTTTTCGCCATTAACCATGACAAATAAATATCCACCAAGTGCACAGAATATGGCTAACGCCGCTGTAATAAATATCGTCCACCCCACTCGCTTACCTGTTATTTTCTTTTTCTTGCCCTTCGGCTTCTCTTTAGATGTGTTTCTATTGCGATTGCCGGATCTGGACAATGAATCGTTTGGCATTCCCCTGACTCCCTTTCGCGAATAATCATATGGTACCTAACATAAGCTTAAAGCTTGCTGTCGGCAGCATGAAAGTAAACGGAATGAAAAGAACAACCCTGATCAGGTTGCTCCCGGTCACATTCCTATACAGTTAGACGAGACGGACGCCTGAAAAGTTTCATGAATCCGGGCGACCGTCAAGCCGTAATCAGTTATCGCTAGCGTTATCCTGTTGCTGTACAAGCGATACATTGCGTTGCGGTGTAAAGGTGGAGATGGCATGCTTGTAAATCAGCTGTTGCTTTCCATCCGAGTCGATAACAATCGTAAAATTGTCAAATGCTTTAATCGTCCCTC
>NZ_WUDQ01000403.1:0-3403 GCF_009827695.1 Paenibacillus sp. OT2-17
TGCTTTTTTAGGGAGAGGCTTATTTGCATCATCAGACTTTTCATCATCTACAGAAGGGGGAATAACAAACGATTCCTGTGTTTTCCGAGACACTCTGCCTGCAGAAATGGCCTCAGAACGCTCGATAATACGTGTCCACATGCCCAGCTTCAAGGCAATCGCATATGCATAGCTTTCTCCGGCCTCTCCAATGCGAAGTCGGTACAATGGTTGCAGCGTTTCGGTATCAAACTCCATACGAGCATTCTGAAATCCCGGTGTGTTTTCAGCAAAATGCTTGATTTCGCTAAAGTGGGTTGTAGCCACTACTGTCGCCCGGCGACGGTGGAATTCTTCTAGCAACGCGATAGAGAGGCCTACCCCTTCTCCCGGATCGGTACCAGATGCCATCTCGTCAATCAGGATCAGAGTAGAGTTGCCCGTCGTTTCTAAAATGCTAATCATGTTGCGGATGTGTGCAGAAAAGGTGCTCAAAGCATGTTCAATGCTTTGTCCATCCCCGATGTCAACCACAATTTCCTCGAATACAGCCATTCGGCTGCCATGCAAAACAGGTACCAGTAGCCCAGATTGCACCATTAATGTTAATAGACCGACGCTTTTGAGGGCCATCGTTTTTCCGCCTGTGTTCGGTCCGGTGATGATGAGTGAGGAATATCCTTCACCAATTGAGAAATCAAGCGGCACCATGGTATTGGACATCAACGGGTGACGTGCACCTCGGATGTCTATAATCCCGTCAAGGTTAAGTTCGACAGGGACAGCATCCAGAGTCATGGCGTATTTGGCTTTTGCCAATAAAAAATCCAGTACACCTACCGTCTCTGTATTGATGCTTAGTTCCCGATTGTATAACTCAGCCATTGCCGTCAGGTCTCCCAGTACTTTCATTTCTTCTTTTGATTCTTCTGCCATGTTCGCGCTCTGATCGAATTGCAGATTCGTGATCTCGGCAGGTTCAACGTAAACCGTTTGACCACTTCCCGATTCATCCAGTACATTGCCTTTCACTTGTTTACGGAATTCTTTTTTGATTGGAAGCACGTAACGGCCATTGCGCTGACTAATCATATTTTCCTGCATAATGGATCGGTGACGGCTGGTGAGAGAGTCAAGTTTTCTCTTGATACGTTCTTCAGTAACCGCAATTTTTTTGCGAATTTTAGCTAGTTCTTTACTGGCGATATCCGTCACACGTCCCGAATGAATACATCTTTCGATTTCGGATAGAAGTGGCTCCATGCTATACATGGAAGATGCATAAGCGCTGACGGTTGGAGCAGCGTCCGCCTTGGAATGCATATATTTTATTAGTTGAATGCAGCTTCTAATGAATTGGGCCATATGAGAAAAATCGAGCTCGCTGAACATATACCCGGTTCCGAGCAGATGAAGAATGTGCTCCATTCCTTCCAACGAAGGAACAGGGACGCTTGCTCCATGGCGAATGATCTGTAAGGCTTCGTTCGTTTCGTTAAGACGAATCTTAATTGTACGGATATCAGCAATTGGCCGCATAGAAGCAGCGTGACGCTTACCCAGGTAAGAAAAAGCACATTCGGAAACTCTTGTTTTAATTTGATCATATTCCAAACGCAGCATTGTAGTTTCGTTCATGAATAAATCGCTCCTTTAGTTGTGTAGTGTCAGGATTTTGGAAACCTTGCTGTTAAAATAAAAAAGGGCGGAGAATGAACAAAACGTTCATTCTCCGCCCTTAAAGAAAGAGGGAATTTATCATCAAATAAGCCTGTTATGCAGCTTTTGTAGTTCCGAGTTCCGTGTTTCCAATTTATTCACGCAACAGCTCTTTTCTAAGCTATTTGGATCGAATGGAAGACGTTTAAAGGGAAGTTACAAAATCTGAAAACAAAAAAACCGCGCTGAACACAGCACGGAATAGGGCCTGGATGAAGATAATCCCGAAGGCGATTTATGATATCCGCATGTTCTTAACTAATATCAGGGTAACAACAAAGCAACAAACAAACCTGTCCCCGAAGGGTACAAGCGCCTGATGATACTCCCTGAATATGCAATTGCTTAGTTAAGAACGTTCACCGACATCAAAATCTCTCCCTTAATTGAAGATATAACCATACTATACGATTGGACAGGCATTGAAGTCAAGGCCGACTTCTTTAATTCGATACAATGGTGATCATAATAATAACATAATATATATTATGTTAACCTAGGTAGGGATTTAAGACGTCCGCAGTACCCGCCCTTTTCAGAAGAATCCGCACCTTGTCAGGACAACAGGGCCATGATGAGGGCTCTGAGACCTGCGGAAACCGGGAGGAATAACACTGTAAAATTATAGGAAGAATAGGAGCGATTCAATTTTATTTATAGTATAATGGTTACTTCAATATGGGATGAAAACAGGGAAAGAGGAAACGAATGCCTACTATACTGGTTGCTGACGACGATGCGAACATTCGCGAACTCGTCTGTTTATTTCTACGCAACGACGGATTCGCAACAGCCGAAGCCGCAGACGGCAAGGAAGCACTGAACGTCTACGCTACAACGCATGTCGATCTTGTCGTGCTCGATATTATGATGCCGATAATGGATGGTTGGACGTTATGCAAGGAGCTCAGAAGAGCCAATCCTGATCTTCCCTTACTTATGCTGACTGCGAGAGGCGAAACATGGGAGAAAGTGAAAGGTTTCGAACTTGGAACAGATGATTATTTGACGAAACCGTTTGATCCACTGGAATTGACAGTTCGGGTCAGAGCACTGCTGAAACGCTATCGGATTGGCACCACGCAGATGATCCAGTTCGGCAACATCATCCTTGATCGGCAGACCTATAAGGTGATGAGAGGGACGGAGTCGCTCACGTTGCCGCTCAAGGAGTTCGAATTGCTGTATAAGCTCGCTGGAACACCTGGACAAGTGTATACGCGCGAGCAGTTGATCGATCAAATTTGGGGGATCGATTATACTGGAGATGATCGAACGATAGACGTACATATTAAACGCCTGCGCGAACGGTTCGCTACAACACCCGATTTTCGTATCGAGACGGTGCGTGGACTTGGCTACCGGCTTGAGGTTTACGAATGATCAGATCCTTATATACACGTGTTGTCCTGACATTTCTGCTCTCCGTCCTCGCGGGCACGATCATTGCTTTTTTTGTAACATTTTGGGTGTTTGAAGAGAAATTGAACGAAAATTTGCAAACCACCTTATTTAACTTTGGTCAGGACATTGTCCGGGTTTACGAAACCATTCCGTTACGTGAAGCGGACTTATTCGTAAGTGGAATGAAACAACTCGATTCCTATTATATTCGAATTTTTGATGAAACGGGGCAGTTCCAGTCTTACGGAGCGCTTAACGGACAAAAACCTGTTACTGTGACGATGGATCAAGTAAGGAAAGT
>NZ_WUDQ01000404.1:0-3398 GCF_009827695.1 Paenibacillus sp. OT2-17
CATGCCTATAGCGAAATAAATCAAAGCGAGACCCGGAAAGCGGCGATGTACCCACCAGCTTAGCCAGATCAACAATACTGCGTGCAAAATCCAAAATGCCTCAAGCATCACTAAAGTTGCTGTAGGCCAGTGGCGGCCTATAAGGACCGCGTACACTAAAAGCAGCCCAGCAAGACCACAGTAATGAAGTAAGCTGATCCGCAAAGTTAATCCCACAAGACACCATACCACACCGCATAGGCCTACGAGCAAAAGAAACCAAACCCTAGCTTCACCTTGATGGAGCTGAATGATCCACACACCTGAACCCAGCATAATCGCACTGCCTAAAGTGCTCAACATCGCACTCATACTCTTTTCGGAAGACCGCCAAAATGCGGCCACTCCATAGCAAATCGTAGTAACTGCACTTGCCGAGAATATTTGCATTGCCAACGGAAAAGCGGTAAAATAAAAACCGATCAAACAAATGCAGGAAATAATGACAAAACCAAGAAGCCAGGCGATCCCATGCCCGTGTCTAAGATATGTAAGCAGCCCGGTGTTGTTACGGTTCTGGCTCTGCGACGGATCTTCGTCCTCCCGATACAGGTTAGACAAAAAATCGCAATATTGCTCAGGGAGTAGCCGACTTCGCCGCCAATGCTCAATTTCATGTAACAGTATTGCCCGTTTTTTCTCCTGGTCCAAGCTTCTTCCCCTCCACCAAGGCTGCCATGAGATAAAAAAAGACCTCCTGCGCGCTTCAAGCCGCAGAAGGTCCGCAATGTTACGCTTCTATTCGAGGAAATCCTTCAGTCGCTTACTGCGGCTTGGATGGCGCAACTTACGCAGCGCTTTGGCCTCAATCTGACGAATACGTTCACGTGTAACACCGAACACTTTACCCACTTCTTCAAGGGTTCTGGTTCTTCCGTCGTCCAAACCAAAGCGGAGACGCAAAACATTCTCTTCCCGTTCGGTTAACGTATCCAGTACATCCTCGAGCTGTTCCTTCAGAAGTTCATAGGCAGCCGCATCTGCAGGCGCCAATGCTTCTTGGTCCTCAATGAAATCCCCCAGATGTGAGTCATCCTCTTCACCAATTGGTGTTTCCAATGAAACAGGTTCTTGGGCAATTTTCATAATTTCCCGTACTTTTTCCACGCTCAGCTCCATCTCGGCAGCTACTTCCTCTGGCGTAGGTTCGCGCCCCAGCTCTTGCAACAGTTGACGCGATATGCGAATTAGCTTGTTGATCGTTTCCACCATATGCACCGGAATACGGATCGTTCTCGCCTGATCGGCTATTGCGCGCGTAATGGCCTGACGAATCCACCAGGTTGCATACGTACTGAATTTAAAGCCTTTTTCGTAATCAAATTTTTCTACTGCCTTAATCAAACCCATATTACCTTCCTGAATCAGATCCAGGAAAAGCATTCCGCGACCAACATAACGTTTGGCAATACTTACAACCAGACGCAAGTTCGCTTCTGCCAACCGACGCTTAGCTTCTTCATCGCCGTTATTTATCCGTTTGGCAAGCTCTACCTCATCATCAGCAGAAAGCAACGGTACACGACCGATTTCCTTCAAGTACATCCGGACCGGGTCATTAATTTTAATACCGGGAGGCAGGCTCAGATCGTCATCGAAATTAAAATCATCCCCATCATTGTTTTCCGGGTCGTCATTTTGACGCAATCTGGTAACTTCTTCGTCGTTGTCATTCACAACTTCAATCCCCAAGTCACCCAGTTGCTCATAAAACTCATCCATTTGCTCGGGGTCCTGATCAAACGGCGACAGTTTTTCCATGATATCTTTGTAGTTCAGAGAAGAACTTTTTTTACCCAACTCAATCAGTTGATCTTTGACCTGATCCAGTGTTAGTTCCGTCTCCAGTTCAGTATGCTGATCATTCGCCATCTTTCGACTCCCTCCTCCCTAGAAACATCCGACCTCTGTGTGTTCATTGTCTCTCTAGGGCTATAATCTCACTTGCAATTTGTGCTGCGCGCAAAAAGTCACCCAAGCGCTCAGCGGCTCTCATTTCTTCCCTTTTCAAATCCAGTTGCTCCTGCAATGGAAATTTTCGCACCTGATGAATATAATCATCCAAAATGTGCGGTGCCCATACGCCTGGAGCATCCATCATCATGATCGAACTTACGTTCTTCTCCAGCCGGTCGTCTTGCAAAGATGAAATAAAACGGCTTGTATCTGGTAACTTCCCTTGCGCGTAATAGGCATATAGATAAGCAGCAATTGCTGCATGATCCTCAATATTAAAGGCGTCGCCCAGATGCTTTTCTACATACTCTGCAGCTTCTAAATCCTGCATCATCCAGTGAAGCAGCCTGCGCTCAGCCACATGGTAAGCCGGCAACAGATTAGGTGTGGAGACCTGCCCTTTTTTATGCCTACCATTATTCCACCCATTTTCGTTATTATCCCCAAAGTTCTGTTTTTTTTGCAGGGATTGACGCAGTAAATTGCATTCTTGCTTCAAGGTTTCAAAATCCACCTTGACTTCGGCTGATACTTCGCGCAGATACACTTCCCGCTCAGTCGGGGATGACAGAGGTGCAATGACATTTAATGCTTCGCGGGAATACGCGATTCTTCCTTCTTCCTCTTGCAGTATATGGTTTTTTTTCAGATATATAAGCTTAAATTTCACCGTTGAAACAGCACTTTCGATAATTTGACGCTGGAATCGTTCGCCGCCGTATTGCCGAATAAAATCATCCGGGTCCATACCGTCACTGACCAGCGCTACTTTCACGTGAAGTCCCGCATTTTCCAACAGCGGAAAATTTTTAAGCGCAGCAGCTTGTCCTGCCCGGTCACCATCATAACAAATAATGACCTCGTCGCACAGTCCTTTTAACATCGTAGCATGGTGCTCCGTTAGAGCAGTGCCCATAGCGGCCACCCCATTTTGTACGCCAGCTTCCCATGCCGAGATGACATCACCGTAGCCTTCAAAAAGAACACTCTGGCGGAGCTTGCGAATTGAGGTTTTAGCATGATGAAGATTGTACAGCGTTCGGCTCTTGTTGAATAGCTTGGTCTCCGGTGAATTCAAATACTTCGGCTGTCCCTCACCAAGTATACGGCCTGCAAAGGCAATAACTTTTCCGTTGCGATTCCAAATGGGAAACATGATGCGATCTCTGAATCGATCCACATATCCATCACCCTCATGCCGGGGAGAAATAAGCCCTCCCTTTTCCATCTCCACGGGATCAAAAGAACGCTTCTCCAGAAACTGAACGATCGTATCCCATCGGTTGGGTGCATAGCCAATTTGAAATTGATCAATGATCTTGTCACTGAATCCCCGTGAACGCAAGTATTCCATCGCTGGTTTGCCGTGCTCCGTATTTTTACGCAAAAAATGGTACATCTTA
>NZ_WUDQ01000405.1:0-3396 GCF_009827695.1 Paenibacillus sp. OT2-17
AGAGGAAGCGCAGCAGTTTTATCGTGATGTGAAAGAACGTGCGGTACGCTATGGTAGATCCGAAGAGGATATTGTCATTTTGCCGGGCATATCGCCGATTATTGGCAGCACGACGGAGGAAGCGGAACGTAAGTATGAAGAGATCACTAATCTGGTGACGATTGAGGCTGCGTTAAAATATTTGGGACGTTTCTTCGATCATCATGATTTCTCACAATATCCGCTGGATGAGCCATTCCCTGAGCTTGATGGTATTGGCAGCAATGCGTTCCGCAGCGGTACAGATAAAATCAAACGAGTAGCCAAGGAACAAAACTTGACCTTACGCGAGGTTGCGTTGCGTTCAGCTACGCCGAGAACCTCTTTTATCGGAACCGCTGAGCAGGTGGCGGATCGAGTGCAGGAGTGGTTTGAAAGAAAAGGAGCAGACGGATTCATCATTGGTTCTGATGTACCATCGGGTCTGCATGACTTCGTAAATCTGGTTGTGCCTATTTTGCAGGAACGCGGTATTTACCGTCAGGATTATGAATTTAGCACACTGCGTGAAAACCTGGGCGTGCCTATTCCTGAGAACCGCTATACAGCAGCCAAATCCAAAGTGAAGGTTGACGCATAACAGAAGGAGGAAAAAATATGTCCAAGGTTGTCATCCTATCAGGCAGTCCGTCTACACAATCCCGTTTATACGGCTTGATTAACTATACAACGGAGCAGTTGCAACAGGCTGGAGCGGAGGTCACACTGCTGAATGTGGTCGACTTGCCGGCGGAGGATCTGGTCACGGCTAACTTTAACAGCCCCGACGTCACAGCATCACTTGCGCTGATTGCAGCAGCGGATGCCGTTATTGTGGCTTCTCCAGTCTATAAGGCGTCCTATTCAGGACTATTGAAAATATTCCTGGATTTGGTTCCGCAGGAGGGGCTAAGAGGGAAACCTGTCTTGCCTTTATTTATCGGAGGTACGCTGGCTCACCTGCTGGTCATTGACTATGCCTTGAAGCCGGTTATTAATGCACTGGGCGGAAGACATATTCTTGGCGGGGTGTACGCAGTGGATCAGTGGGTCGAACGTCTGCCAGATGGAGCATACGGGTTGTCCGAAGAATTGGTTGCACGGTTGGAACGTTCTGTTAAAGAACTAAATGAGCTATTAAAATTATAGATATTTTCAATATTTCCATTGACAGGTCGTTCAGTGAGTTTTATGATACAAAAAAACCAAGTTAACATATTGGATAAATGTATATAAAACTTACTGGGGGACTTGCGTATGAATATCGAGAATATGGAAGCCTTTGTATACGTGAATCATTATGGGAGCTTTAACAAGGCGGCAGAAGCCTTGTTCTTGTCCCAGCCCTCCGTTACAGCACGGATTCAGACGCTAGAGCGCGAGCTAGAATGCAAGCTGTTCGACCGCCAAAGCAAGCAAACGGTTCTGACGGAGGATGGACGAAAGTTTCTTCCTTATGCGGAGCAGATGCTTCAGGTGCTGCAAAAAGGGAAGCAAAAGCTCCAACAGCGTAAGAAAGCCCCTCAGCAAATTCGAATTGGCTGCACGATATCGGTGTCGAACTACATCATTCCTGAAATATTAAAGCAGCTTCGTGCCCGTTATCCAGAGGTTAACTACAAAATTGTGACGGCTACGACGGATCAACTGGTACATAAACTGTTGAACCGTGAGGTAGACATTAGTTTTGTCCGTAAAGTGATGCATCCGGCTATCCGTACGCTTGCTTTTTATGAAGATCCGATTTCCCTGTATGTATACGACGGCCATCCGTTTATGAAAACAGGAAAGGCAAGCATACAGGATATTCAACGTGAAACACTGGTATTTTTCGAATGCGGATCACTAGATTGGATGAGGATTCATCGCGCTTTTGAATCACTGGAGCAGCCACCGGACATTGCTTTTCAGGTAGACAATGTGGTCACGGCCAAAAAGCTGGTATTGGAAGAAGCGGGTATTGCCTTTTTGCCGGATGTCTGTGTGAACCGTGAAGTGAAAGATCAGAAACTATTCCGTATCCATGTTCCAGAGGTAGCTGGGGTGTCTATGCAGATTAGCATAATAGCGACCAAAGAAGACTGTGCAGTGACCTCGGATTTTGCAGATGCACTGACAGAAGGTTTCCGGGGTGCTGTTTTGTTATAGGAATGTTCTATAGCTTGGTGGATTGACGTATAGTTTTCCAGGTGTTAAATTAATCACATTCTAAAACCTATTAAGCTTATAGGAATTATAAATTATTGGATGTTGTAGCTACCATGTATGTCGCAAACTGCTGATATACAAAGAGATGAGGGGGATTCATATGAAAAAGTGGTTTGCAATATTGTCTGTTATGGCAATCATCCTGGTGTTGGCAGGCTGCGGTTCCTCAGATAACGCGTCTAGCGCATCAGGTTCAAGTGGAGACGTGAAGAAAATTATCGTAGGCACAGGTACTCAATTCAAAAATGTATGCTTTATTGACGAAAACGGAAACTTAACAGGTTTTGATGTGGAGCTGATTAAGGAGCTGGACAAGCGCCTGCCTCAATACGAATTTGAATTCAAAACGATGGACTTTGGAAATTTGCTGCTAAGTCTCGATGCCGGCAAGATTGATCTGGTATCGCATCAAATGGAAAAAAACCCGGAGCGCGAAGCCAAGTATCTGTTCAACAAAAATCCGTATAGCATTTTTCTGAACAGAGTCGCTGTAGCGAAGGATAAAAATACCGTTCAGTAAATTGATGATTTGAAAGGGAAAAAGGTACTCACCAGCCCAACCAGTAATGCGGCGTATGTGCTGAAAGAGTATAACAAAACCCACGGAGATGCCCTGAATATCGTTTATACGAGTGGTGCAGCCAATGATACGGTGCAACAAATTACGAGCGGCCGTATAGATGCTACCGTTACGACAGACTTTGCGAACCGTTTTAACACCGATGAAAAAGGAGAAGTAGCTCTGAAAACCGTTGGTGATCCTTTGACTCAATCGGATGTACTGTATGTACTGAACAAAAATGAGCAAGGATTGGCGGATGACCTGGACAAAGCCATTCAGGAAGTGAAGGACGACGGTACGTTGTCGAAGCTGAGCATTAAATGGCTTGGAGAGGATTTCACTAAGTCTCTGGAAGATGTGAAAAAAGAAGGTAGCAGTAAGAAGTAAGGATAGACTTGGACATTTCAGCGGTCAGGGTACTCTATGTATTCTGACCGCTGATGTATAGAAAGGAGGCAGGCATATGAGCAGAGAGTTCAATATTGACTATGTTTTTAGCTTTATCCCGAAAATGCTGTCTTACTTACACATCACCTTGTTTATTGTGGCAAGCTCGCTTGTATTGGGGCTTATCATTGGTCTGTTGGTTGCGCTGCCTCGCATGTATA
>NZ_WUDQ01000406.1:0-3389 GCF_009827695.1 Paenibacillus sp. OT2-17
CTTCAGCTTTCAGCCATCCAACCGGATGGACAAGCCACGTACCATGGTTGCTGTAGGAGTAGTATGTGCCTTGACAAATGAACTGGCGCAGCAATGGGCTGGTCAGATTTCATTGGGCGACCCGGCAATGCGAGCCAGCTGGCTGGTGGGAACGCCGTCGGATATTGCCGAACGGTTACGCGGCTTGCAGATTAAATATGATAATGATGAGTTTCTGTTGGTCACACCGATTCCCGATTATGAGCAGCGGCTTCACTCCTACCGTCTAATAGCGGAGGCTGTAAATTCTAACCTTGATTCCAAATGAAAAGAGATATGACATGAATAAACAGAAAACGAATATCGAAGAAATGAAACCAAGCTACATATATACCTATGCGTGTCATGAAACAGAGCGTGAGTTGTGTTTTTTGGAATTAAAATGCTTGTTCGGTCAGCCGCCTGTGCATGACTCCATCCTATTGTCCCATCGGCGTCTGGAGCCGGGGACGAGCCCGTTTATTCATCTTAGGCTGGATGTAATGACAGATGCGGGAACGCTGGAAGAGCTATGCGAAGCAGCTTCTATGTTACAACTTGAGGAAGGAAAGACTTTCAAGGTGTTGTGCCTTAAAGAAGGTGACCATGAGGCTGACTATGACGAGCGGCGCGGGATCGAACGCCGAATGGGTGCACGCATTCATGGGCAGGCGCAAATGAAGACACCGGATATCACCCTTGGTGTTATTCGGATAGGAGAACGGTGGCTACTGGGCACGTGTCAGTATAGCGACAGATCGTGGCAGGAGCGTCGTCAGAAGCCGCAAAATTATTCTACTGGACTACCCGTTCTGGTTGCCAGAGCACTTGTGAATTTGGCAGCAACTGATCTAACAGCAGCAAAGGGAGAGTCAGGCTCATTGAAACTGCTAGACCCGTGTTGTGGTATGGGCAATGTAATGATTGAGGCATTGAGTATGGGAAAGGATATTCGCGGTTGTGATATCAACCCGTTGGCGGTGCGTGGGGCACGAGTGAATATGCGTCATTTTGGATATGAAGAAGATCTAGTGAAGCTGGGGGATATGAATATGCTCGAAGGCACATACGATGCGGCCATATTGGATATGCCCTATAACCTGTGCTCCGTGCTCCCGGCTGATGAACAAAAGAAGATGCTGCGCAGTCTGAGACGCTTGGCCGCGCGGGCAGTGGTCGTGAGCACGGAGCCGATGGAAACATTGTTATCCGACTCAGGTTGGATCCTTACGGAGCAATGCCGCATACATAAGACAGGTATGAGTCGGGAAATCTGGATCTGTAAGTAGTGTGTTAATACTGAGTTTTGTAGTTAACCAAATTCAGTGGCAGTTCCTGATCAGCGGCATAGGCATTCAAATTAGTAAGAAAAATATCTACCGCTCGTTCGGCATATCGGTCCGTATCGCCTGCAATATGCGGTGTGATCAAGACATGGTCCAGACTCCATAGCGGATGTGAAGCAGGTAGCGGTTCTTCCTCGAATACATCCAGTCCGGCAAAGGCAATATGCTTTTGCTCCAAAGAGCGTACAAGCGCATCCGTATGAACGGTGCCACCGCGGCCTACATTAATGAAGAAGGCTCCCTTACGCATAGCTGCAAATGCTTTTTCGTCAAAGAAGTGATGGGTTTCCTTGGTGAATGGCAATATATTTACCACGATATCCGCTGCTCCCAATGCTTCGTGTAGTTGTTCGTTAGTATACATATGCTCTACATGGGGAGCTTCCTTGCCAGAACGACGGACTCCGATCACCCGCATGCCAAAAGCTTCTGCAATCCGCGCTGTTTCACGGCCAATTTCGCCAACGCCTGTAATCAACAGCGTTTTGCCACGTAATTCCGTCAGTTGGCCTTTCGGTGGCTGCCATGTTTTCTGACGTTGCAAGAGAGCTGCTTGCTGTAAATAACGTGTATGCGATAGCAGCATTCCAAAAATCTGCTCTGTAATTGGAATTGCATGCACACCACTTGTATTCGTTAGTAAAATGTTACGCTTCTCCAATTCGGTAAGCGGTAGCTTATCAATCCCAGCCGACCAGGTTTGTATCCACTTCAGTTTGCTGTCTGGGTGTAACGCCTCTTCGGCAATATGCTTGGACCAGCCTAGAATAACCTCGGCCTCCCGAATTTGTTTAGACTCCAATTCCTGAGCTTTGCCAATAATCAACTCGTAGCCCGGAGCCGTTGCACGAACTTGTTTTTTTTGCTCTTCCGTAAGTTGATGTAAGCTTAAAATGTTTCCCATAGTTCATAGCCTCCTCGATTTTTGATTCCTTGGAGTTTCCAATATATTCTGGCGAACCATCCTTTCAAGAATAACAGATTGCCGAAAAAATTGCATAAGGAGGGTAAAAACGAGCTCGCAGTGTCACTATATATAACAACAAATGGCTTTACCCTGATCAGGGACAATCCAAACAGCTACTTTTTGAGATATCCACAAATATCAATTAGGAAAGGAGGTATAGGTTGATGAAAAATGAATCGCAAAGACTTTTTACAGCTATTGCTCTCCCGAATGAGCATAAGAAGAAGCTACATTATTGGGTGGAGCAGGATTTAAAAGACCTGACTTTTCGCAAATGGAGTGATTTCAGAGATTACCACGTGACACTTCAGTTTTTGGGTGATGTGGAGACCTCGGTTATACCGAAACTTGAGCAGGTTTTAGTTCAAGCTGCAGCTGAGCATGACCCGTTCACACTCGGCATTGGAGAAGCAGGTTTTTTTGGCCGTGAAGAATTTCCGCGTGTACTGTGGAGGGGAGTGACCGGGCAGCGTGATTCACTGGATCAACTGTACCAGTCCATACTCCAGGCTACCGAACCGCTGGGTTTTAAACCCGAGGAGCGACCTTATCGACCTCATATCACCCTAGCGCGTTCGTACACAGGAGAACAGCCTATTCCACCGTCTATTTGGCAGCCAAATGATCGATGCAGCGAGCCATGGAAAGTGGAAGAATTTGTTTTATATGCAACCCGAATGGGCCAAAAACCAATGTACCAAATAATTCAAACATTCCCATTAATGAGGTGAAAGCCTTGATCTATCAGCGAATTTAGTGATATAGTGTTTCAGCGTTATTCAAAAAGCGCATTTTAGGTTACATATCTGAGGAATGTGCTTATAGTTAACGGGAGGAACATTATGGAAATCGTTAAAGAACATCGTTGGTTTGCACCTCTATTGAGTGTGCTGCTTGTTTGTATATTGGGGATAGGCCTCTACGCTGAGGTTCAGCAAACACAGAAAAATCATAAAAATGCACCTATGCAATCTCTGAGCTGGTCAGGGAACTCTTCGTCTCCTACATATGGCGACAGGATGGGGACCCATAACGGGTCAAACAGGACAAGCCCCATC
>NZ_WUDQ01000407.1:0-3387 GCF_009827695.1 Paenibacillus sp. OT2-17
GATTTGCACCAACACCATCGGGATGGATACACTTAGGAAACGCTCGTACTGCCTTATTATCCTGGCTGCACGTTCGTTCCCTGGGCGGAACCTATATTTTGCGCATGGAAGATATTGATATGACGCGAGCTCGCAGCCAGTTGGCGCAAGGGATTATGGAAGACTTGCGCTGGATCGGGCTGAATTGGGACGAAGGACCCGACGTAGGCGGTCCCTACGGTTCCTACACTCAAAGCCAACGGCTGGAACGCTATCAGTCTGCATTGGAGAAACTACAGAGGCAAGATTTACTGTATCCTTGTTTTTGCAGTCGGGCCGACATTCTGGCCGCCGCCCATGCTCCACATGGACTGTCTGGTGAAGGGCCTGCGTATTCGGGGGTATGTCGTAAACTTAGCTCTCAAGATGTCGTAGCCAAAGCACAATATAAACTCCCTTCACTTCGCTATAAAGTACCGCAACATCCAGATGCCGTTATTTCGTTTCATGATCAGGTAGCAGGTCATGTGAGCTTCGGTGCGGCAGAGGGGGGCGATTTTATCGTCAAACGAGCCGACGGCATGTTTTCCTATCAGCTGGCTGTCGTTGTCGATGATGCGGATATGCATATGACCGACGTACTACGTGGGTATGATCTTCTCGATTCGACTCCCCGCCAGCTATTGCTGTACCAAGCTTTGGGGTTGCAGCCGCCACGTTTTGCACACGTTCCCCTTGTCCTAGGCCCTGATGGGCGAAGGCTGGCCAAACGACATGGTGGCGTAGCACTCCGAGCTATGCGCCGACAAGGGGTCACACCGGAAGCAGTCATTGGCTGGCTCGCCT
This sequence comes from Paenibacillus sp. OT2-17, assembly GCF_009827695.1. Classification (NCBI taxonomy): domain Bacteria; kingdom Bacillati; phylum Bacillota; class Bacilli; order Caryophanales; family Paenibacillaceae; genus Paenibacillus; species Paenibacillus sp. OT2-17. The sequence goes on from NZ_WUDQ01000407.1 coordinate 826, forward strand.
ATTTTTCAGGGCTGCTGGATTCACCTGAGCCTGTGAAGGCTGTGGATTTAATCGATGACTTTCATTTGGACAAACTGCCCAAAGAACCTGTCATCCTGACGAAACAATGCCTCATGAGATTATCTGCACTGCAACGGTAATGAGGTAAAGCACGGAGATTAAAGTGTACGGGCAGGGGCATCCGCCCTTTGCTCCTCTCGCTTCTATTCCTCCAATCGCTTACGCATAGCGGACTCATATTCATAAAATACAGACGACGTATTCAGCCCTCTTTCCTCCAGCAGCATACGGAGACGTAGTGATTTTTCAGTCAGCCTGCGGCTGATCCGTTGTTGCTCTCCTGCCTCATGACAAGCGTGAAGCAAATCACGTAGCTGGACACATTCCTTTTGTAATTGAAGCTCTTCCGGTAAAATGCCTGCATTCTTCAACAGCTTGTACGACATCCGCAGCTCCTCTGGAACATGTGACAAATCCTCGATCACCAGTGGCTTGCCCGCTCCCGGTAAATGATCAAATTCACCTTTGGCCATCGCCTCAGCAATCTTCTGCTCTGCCATTCTGGAGAACATCCCCATCGCCCCTTTCCACTCCTTGTATTAAACATCCTATGTACAATCTATATTAAAGAAACCTGGAGCCCTTTGCCACTGTAGCTTACATATCATTAGTATGTCCTGTTTCCATAAAAGAGAGAGGGGTTATTCTTCGATCCCAAGCAATTGGCATACTTGTACTCGATATTTTTTGGCCTTACGTGTTCCATGAATGAGATTAGACAAGCGACTAGCAGGAATATGGTAGGTATCACAAAATGTTCTCTGATCCATTTGCCTCTCGACTAGCTTTTCTTTGATTTTCCAGCCAAAAGGGGTTACAGGATTTCGTTTGTTCAACAACGTTACCACCTCTCATAGTATAATTTGGATTGGGGTTCGCATTCTTCCTTCAAAAGCACGTCATGCACACACATTAGCTAAAATTTCATTTTGCAGGTTTGGTATTGATTCAATAGTTCATCCAGTTTCTTGGACTGTTCAATCACTTTGGGATGCGTTAAAAATCCGTATTTCTTCTGGACTTGGTACAGTCTTTTTCTGGCCCGTTCGACACGAAGTAAAGTCACACCTGGATTCATCAGCATGATTCCCCCTTCTGTGTCATATCCTAATACAAAACGTAAACTTTTGGATTTTTTGATAATTTGCTCGACAAAAAAAGTGCTTCTGGAGCATTCCAGAGGCACTTTTTCACGTTTTATGTTTATTTAAAATGCAACAGACTCCCACAAGCTAAACTTCAAATCCAAATACATTTTATTTATTCAGCTTGGAATCAACACTGAGAAATGATTGATTACTTCTAATAATAAAATAATCTTTCTTTTCGCCCTTCTCTAACTAAACTCTCATACTTTGTACACAATCTAAAGTCTGCAAATTGTTTGAACTGCTCAAATAATCTTATACAGCTAATGAAAAAGGCTTCTTTGTTAATGATTAATGATTTAGATAAAACGTCTAGTAAGTATTTAAATCCATATGAGTAATTACCTTTATTTAAGTAGTATTTAGCCAGTTCATATTTAAAACGTGTTGATTGTTCTGGAACCACTTGATGAGTGTACATATCAGCAGATAATTGCTGTTGGGTGATCGAATCAATCTCCGTTTCGAACTGCTGAAGTATGTCATCTACATCAACTTGATATCGGTTAGCCGCCATCATAATGTTCAACAGTTTTGTAACCATTTCTTTTTCAGAAGCATCTGGCGATGCAGCAATATATTCAACATAATTGTTTAGTACACTTATATCTCCAGATAATAGTTTATAGGTGTAGATATTACCTTCTGCCCAATCTTGAAACTGTTTAATCCAATGCAGAGTATCCTCGTCAGTCTCTTTGACCCAATCTAAATTAGCGTAGGCGTATGTATATTCTAATGCCTGCTCATAATCGCCTTTGGCCTCATATACACTGGCACACAGTAAATCAGAATATGTAATGTACACAAACAATGGACGGCTCAGCCTCTTTTCAATTTCCGCAGGCTTTCGTTTTTTCTGCTGATGCTCTAATGTATATTGGATTTCCGCTTTATCTCTCATTTTTCGAGCGGTCACATCAAGCCTGTCCCATAAGCGCAAAGATCGATACACATTCGCCAAATCTTTAAGCGCATCAAGCTGGTCTATTTCATCCAGACGTTCCACGAAGGGTTCAAATAGCGTTGCTGCCTTGAGATTACGGCTTTGGTCGTCTCCAACTTGAATTGAGAATATACGATATTGGCAGGTGGCCAAGCGTTCAGAATGCTGATATTTCTCCACTTCTGCGACATTCTCATAGAGAGGCAGCGCAGCAGCATGTCGTCCCTGTTCAAATAATGCTTCTGCAACATCAAATAGCCTGGACGCATACAGCGGATTATCCATGATATGTCCAACCATTCGACGGATTGCATCCAGCTTGTCCAGCTCCGCACAACGATACAATAATGGCTCGATTCGCCTAAAATTCGGGGAAAGGTCAATAATGTAATTTTCTATGTATAGATC
>NZ_WUDQ01000408.1:0-3386 GCF_009827695.1 Paenibacillus sp. OT2-17
CAGACAGACCCATCACCTTAAGCTGTCCAGCTTAAGGTGATGGGTCTGTCTGAGGCCGCAACATATCTGGAAGAGTCCTACTATACCGTTATTCCTGATATGATAGAATCTTGACGAAATCCTTGGCTTCCGCCTAACATGACCGCCTCTGAAAAGGCGGCTTTTTGTGCTACAATAAATGAAAATAATAGGGTCGAACGGCCCGGTACGAATGAAAGAGAGCGAGTATGAATAATCATTCCTATCCTACTCCTGAAATCATTGAGGTTTGTCTGTTGGCGGGCAAACTGATGATGCAAAATGGAGCCGAAACCTATCGTGTTGAAGACACGATGTCCCGCATTGCTTCGGCCTATGGCATATCCCAGTCCCATAGCTATGTAACACCAACTGGGATTTTTTTTGCCATTAATGACTCGGAGCCTGCCAAGCTCATCCGCATCGTAGAGCGGACCACCGATTTGCACAAGGTGACAGAGGTCAATTCCATTTCACGTAAAATCAGCACAGGTGATTTGTCTCCTCGCGCTGCCGTCAAGGAGCTTTCGGAGATTGAACGTGGCCCCCTCCGCTATTCCAACCGTGTACAGCTGATGGCTGCTGCGTTGGCCAGCGGTTGCTTTATGATCATGTTTGGTGGAGTCTGGCGAGATTTCCCCGCAGCTGTGTTATGCGGAGGTATCGGATTGGCAGCTGTACAGTATTTTCACAGGCTCGTTAAGGTTAAGTTTTTCTCAGAGTTTTCTGCATCTTTTCTAATCGGCTTGCTGGCGGCTCTATTAACGATAGTAGGCTGGGGACAGATGATGGATAAAATTATTATTGGCTCTGTCATGCCACTGGTTCCAGGCTTGTTAATTACAAATGCCATCCGTGATTTAATGTCCGGGCACCTTGTTTCGGGTCTTTCCAAGGGAGCCGATGCTTGCCTGACGTCTTTCGGCATTGGAGCTGGCGTTGCGGTTATCATTTCTTATATGTGATTCGGAGGAGATTCAAGTCTATGCTTGCACAATTATTCACAAGCTTTATTGCCACCGCTGCTTTCGGCATACTTTTCCATGCCCCCCGGCGTTCACTACTGCAATGCGGTTTTGTTGGTATGCTAGGCTGGCTTGTCTATTATTCAACCACGGACAGCATGGGACCTGTGAGTGCCAGCCTTTTGGCAACGATTCTCATCGGCATCGTCAGTCAAGGCTTTGCGCGGCTGTACAAAATGCCTGTGATTATTTTCAGTGTGGCAGGCATGATTCCGCTCGTTCCAGGGGGAATGGCCTATAATGCCATGCGCCAGTTCGTACAACAACATTATCCTCAGGCACTGGAGCTGGCCATGAGCACGCTGATGATCGCAGGTGCTATTGCTGTCGGTTTAGTGCTGTCTGAGGTGCTTAATCAAATTTTTCACAACATACGTTTTAGACCTCAGCGTTAAAAGCGATGAAAATAGCAAAATAAAAGAGGCTGCTCCCAAAATCATCCGCAGTGTATGAGACGATTTTGGAAACAGCCTTTTTCTGTACACATTACAAAAAATATTTAACTGTCATAAGCTATTATTCATCCACTCGCTTGCCCAATATCGCTAAATCTCGCTCTATGCTGTCGAGCACAGCTACACGCGGATAGTATCCCCATTGCTCAAAACCAAACTTCCGCAGCAGCCCAATACTTGGCTCATTATGACCAAAAACAAATCCCAACAACGTTGTAATCCCCAGTCTCGGACATTCATTTAGCAAGTGCTGTACCAGTCGACTCCCTGCTCCGGTTCCACGAGAATCCTCATGGACGTATATGCTAATTTCTGCTGTACCGTTATAAGCTGGACGCCCATAAAAGGACTGAAGGCTGGCCCATCCGGCAATTGCACCCTTTTGTTTTAATACCCACAAAGGCCGATGGTTCTCCTGATGAGCCTCAAACCATGGAATGCGGCTCTCCACTGTCACCGGTTCCAGATCTGCCGTGACCATTCGTCCTGCGATCGTAGAATTATAAATGTCCACAATATCGGGAAGATCCTCTTTGCACGCAAATTCAATGGAAAAAGATTGGTCCTGATTCATTCTTCGTATCCGCCTCCTATTGTGTGATTTATTTATTGTACAAGACAAGCGCCCGATCAGCCATATCGAGTTGTTTTGCGGATTAGTCCCAAAGGGTTTTATAATAGAGCTTGAAGATAAGGAAAAATAAAAACGGGGAAAGCGATTTAACACGATGAGACGGGAGGTATGTTTCGGAGTCAGGGATTCTGAAGCAGCTTAATATGAATATTGGAAATCAACTCTTGATTTTGAAAGTACCTATGGAATCTTTTTTTGGAAAAACGACTATTTATCCTGTACTGCTCAAGGACGAGGATGGACTTACACTGATTGACACGGGAATGCTCGGCCAATTGGAGCCATTACGCAAGGCTATCTCAGATGTGGGTGAGGATATCAGCCGCGTGAAAAGAATTATTTTAACACATCAGGATATTGACCATATCGGAAATGTTCATGCACTGCTGGATCTGCTGCCGAATACTGCCCTGTTAGCCCATAAGGATGACGTTCCTTACATGACAGGAGAGCGACCGTTTGTGAAGCTGACGCCCGAACGGATTAAACAAATGGATACTGTGCTTAAGCAGCAAGCAGAGGATATGATTCGCCGCCTACCAGATTTGCGCTTTGCTCATATTCTTGAGGACGGTGAGCATCTGCCTTATGGTGGGGGCATACAGATTATTCATACACCCGGTCACACGCCCGGGCATATAAGCTTGTATGTGCCCGCACAAGAGCTACTATTGGCAGCAGATGAACTGCTGGTAGTCGAAGGTGAACTGGTCGGTCCTGCAGAGTCGGCTACGCCGGATATGCCGCTGGCCCTGAAGAGCCTCGATAAACTAACTGTATTGGATGTCGAGAAGGTACTCTGCTACCATGGTGGTTACTATGATCAGAATGTACAGGCACGACTGCAAACATTATGTCAGGAAAGAGAATAAGTCATTCAATGCTATAAATAATTATGTATGAAGAGCTATAATGAATAAATAGACAGAAAGGAATGAGACTTTATGAATGAGAAAATAACCCGACTGTATGATGAACTGAAGTCACAGTCTTGGGACGGCATGCTTGTGACCGATCCTAAACATATTTACTATCTGACGGGCTTTGCCAGTGATCCGCATGAGCGTTTTCTGGGTCTGGTGTTGCTTCGGGACCAAGAACCAGAACTGATCGTACCCGCCCTGGATGCAGAAGCCGCCCAAGCTGCTTCTTCTGTGACTCGTATATCCACCCACACCGATACGGACAATCCATATGATCTGCTGCGTCAACGTACAGGCACCGGTGTGAAAGCATTCGCGCTGGAAAAGGAGC
>NZ_WUDQ01000409.1:0-3386 GCF_009827695.1 Paenibacillus sp. OT2-17
GAAATCGCTCTACACCCGGCTCAGAGGGCAGATGATGCTCTGCCTCCGGTGCGAAGACGAGCGTAGATACTCCATGTGTCTCCAGATAGCCAATCCATCGTTCCAGGGTCAGAGCAGCGCCATTCACGTCAGGCGTATACGTGTCCGTAAATAATGCAACTCGAAGCATGCCTTCATTCCTCCTCCGCCATTCTCATTTATCCTATGACGTTCCAGGGGAGTCCGCTTGGAGGCTCCGGCTTTTATTGTGTCATGATTTTGTTTACGGGCTTGCTGGGTTTTGTAAAAGCTGGCCCGCGGACGGGCGCTTTTCTCGGAACATTCTGTAATAGACGAGGGAGGACAAAATATAGAAAACACCTGTCATGCTAAATGTGATGGCATAGCCCCAGTAGTTGCCATATGTTGTAACCAAATAGGCTTGTACAGGTCCCATACCTGCGGTGCCTAGCATCCAGGTCGTCTGGAGAATGGAGTTGGCAATGCCGCGATTTTTATCTGACACACGTTCGACGAGAATGGCGGTTTGCAGCGGATTGGCTGCATTCATTAGCGCTTGCCTGAATAGAAAGCTGATGGAAGCAATCCATAGCACGTTCGTAAAGCCGGTAATGAGAAGGAAGGGTAGCGAAAGCAGTTGGAAGCCAACTACAGCTCTGACCAGTCCAATCCGGCTGCCGAGGGTAGGCCCGATCAACATGGAGAGGATGGTCATGAGCTGGCCGAGTGCAATCAGTAAACTCATTGCGCTGAGCGATACGGAGAAGCGGTTCGTAAAATACAAATTAAGATACGGGATGACCAGACCTGAACCTAACCCAAGAAAAAACTGGGCCAGAACAAATTGTCCAATAACCCGGCGATCAGAAGCAGCAGTAGGCGTCTCTGAGGCAGGGATATCGGGTGCACTGTGCGGTGTATGTACTTGTTCTGTTTGAGGTGAAGATTCAGCAGGAGCTGGTGCTTCTACGGTTGCTGTAGTTTTTGTGATGAACAATAGAGGAATAAAGGCGGTCAATGTTGCCATTCCTCCAAGGAACAGAGCGACCCGCAGACTGGATAGCGGTGTGATTCCCCACGTCTGCAGCCCATCTGCGAGTACGCCACCCCCGAAGCTACCCAGAACCTGGGCTGCCAGTACAAGAGCTGAGTAATAGCTGAATATTTTTAAGCGTTGAGCTTTACTTATGCTTTCCGCTAAAAAAGGCACAGCCAGCACCTGAATAAAGGCGGCGAATACACCTGAGATTACGGCAAATACCAACATGCTTCCGCTGGTATCTGTAAAGGTACGGGCGAGAAAGGCCAGGCCGCTGAATAATGCGCCGATGACCAGCATATTTTCGCGGCTCGTCCGATCCCCCAAAAATCCGACCGGAATGAACAGCAACGCCGTCGCCAGCGCCTGCATGCTGACCACCCGGCCGTTCATATCATCATCAAAGCCAAGCCCTTGGATATACAGGTTATACAGTACAGAAAACATTCCCGTGCCCATCTGGTACAGCAGATTGGCCATAAAAAACAATCGGATATTACGCGGCCACTTTCGGGGCTCTTCTAACATTTTGCTAATCCATGACACGATGAGTTCCTCCTGTGACGTTGTTGCAAATAAGTTAATTCTGTTGATATGTATTCTATCAGGAACTGTACATTTCATAAATATTCCTGATCTCCGATTGTTTTGGGTAATAATAAAGCATGGACTTTACATTGAATTTTCATTATAGTAATTCGGTATGAATAAATTTGAAAGGTAAGCAGGAGGGATGGCTTTGGCTTTTGGAGCACGGGTGTTAAAAACGGGAATCGCAGTGACGCTCGCCCTTTTTCTGAGCACGCTTTTGAACACCCATTCGCCTGTGGGGGCAGCGATAGCCGCTATTTTTGCCATGCAACCGTCGATATATAGGTCGAGGCGTTATTTTCTGGATCAACTCCAAACAAGCACACTAGGTGCAATCATGGCGTTGCTGGGCGGAATGGTATTTTCGAATGAGCCGATTGCAGTTGGACTGGTATGTGTATTGGTACTTATGATATGTCTGAAAATAAATATGGCTGATACGGTTGGATTGACACTCGTGACTGTTGTTTCTGTAATGGAAGCCTCAGGGGACTGGAAATTTGCGGTGACCCGCTTTGCGCTCACTTTGATTGGGATTGTGTCTGCTTTTGTCATCAATGTTAGTGTTTTTCCCCCGAAACCGAAAAGGCAGTTTATTAATCAGATTCAAAATGTATTTAACAGCATGTCCTTGCTGCTGCGTACTGCCATTTCCGATGAGATTAAGGAGTCTGTCTTTAAAGAGGAAAAAGGAAATCTGGAGGGAGCCATTAAATCGCTGTCGGACAAATATCATTTGTTCGAGGAAGAGCAGAAGAAGCTCAAGCGCTCCAAGTTTAGTCAAACGAGACAAATGGTAGTATACAAACAAATGCTCGGAAGTTTACACAAAGGATATGAGGTACTGGATGCGGTGGAAAGACACTACTTCCAGTCTTTACGGCCAAAAGGAACGGATGCTTTTTTTGACAGTCATCTGGAGCTGCTGATTCGTTTTCACGAGCATGCTCTACTGAAATTCGAAAATAAGCTAAAACCGAATGAGGACGAAAGTGAATTGTTTCAGCAAGCCAACGGCGAATTTATGAAGCATGCGATCACACGTTTTGACCATTGTCAGGAAGGAATGCTGCGGCTGTCCATTGTGGCTGCGGCGATGTACGACTATGGTCATCAGCTGGAGAGGTTGAGCAGACTGGCCGATCATATTCATCCTGTAGAAGAGAGCAGATAGGCGAATTTCCTAAAGAAAAGCGACCGCATTCATCAATCAGATGGACGGTCGCTTTTTTATGTAATGAATTCAAGTATGTAAGAACAGGTTAATAGATGGTTGCCAGAACGCACAAAAAAAGCCCGCTGGTTGCGAACAGGGACTGAACTTGCTACAATAGAGGATGCTCTGTTTTATTGTGAAACCATATGCATAAGTTGTGAATTACACTTCTTGTTACATTATAGCATGCTTCAAAGGATTAGTCAATTTTCCCGGATCAGGGGGATGCCGCGAGTATGCCCGGGTCCATAATAGAGCATAGTTTGTACGCAAGGGAGCCCTGCATGGAGCAGGAGGAAACGGAACAGGAGCGATGCCAGTGACTACTGAACAGCAATGGAATGAAGAACAACGAAGAGTAGAAGATGTGACCGCAGTGATTAGCGGGCGTATTCGGAAGCTAGAGACAGAGGTTGGTTCTGTGCGCGGAGATGTCGTCGATATGCGTAAAGACTTCTGGGATGAGGTAACGATCAATTTCAGTGAGGCAGATGATGTGGGTGAGACGTCCACCAGTTTGCGTCAGCAGTCTGAGATTTT
>NZ_WUDQ01000040.1:0-20844 GCF_009827695.1 Paenibacillus sp. OT2-17
CACGATCCTCCATCCCTTTTTCCAACGTAACCCGGCTCAAATCCTTCAATAAAAAAGTGACATCCGAGGCAGGATAACTGCCCAGCGGTTCGGGCGGATGAATGTTCTTCTGCTGTATTTGCTCCATGAGTGCTTGCTTCATATCCGCGCTCCTTTACTCTCCTGACTAGTTAAACCGTTAAAATAAACGACATGCACTTTATCGCAGCCCAGACGGGTCAAAGCCTCCAGCATGGGGTTCATCCGCTCCGGGTCCGACTCCCTTTCCATCAAAACGAATATTTCGTCATACTGACCGGGGTCTACATTATAAATAAAATTGCGTATCGTACTGTCCTCAGGTGATGGATATGTCACACCACAAGCGACTCCATACCCTTCTTCGCGGTGGGGATACACCGGGCTGCGTGTCGTCGATTGAAAATACACATCCGGACCTAACTCTGCTGCAATCCGCATTGGAATGTACATGAATTCGCCTGTGCCCATAACCAGCGTGCGTTGCCCAGAACGAAGTTGGTTCAGTCGTTCAGCTGTACGCGTGATTTCTGCATCCAACGCTGAATTGTCAGCGGATTGTAGACCAAAACGGCCTGTATATTTTAGATAAGGAGCTGTATTGGCGTATCCGTCCGTTGACATGGAACTGTGTACTACCCGCTCAAAACCGGAAGTATCCTTTTCAAAACGGTGGTCAATTATCCCAGAAGCGTCTTTATTAACCTCTGCCATGCTAGTGGCTGCATGTTCTGGGTGCCCAACCTGTGCAGCATATTCTGCGTGATCCAATATGGGTACTCCCTGTACCTCAATCTTTCCTTTGAGCAAGCTTAAAGGCGTAATCGTAATGCCTAGCTCTGCCTCCAGATCAGTGAAAGCCTGCTCATCGCTGTCTGTCCGCCAATCCAATAATGAAGCAATCACATACTGCTTACGCGGAAAATGCTCCTGAATATCCCGTATGATATTAAGCGTTGTTTTTCCCGTCGTAATTTCATCATCTACCAGCACAATCGGGCCATCTCCCGCAAAAGCATCTTCATCCAGTGCATAGCAACGATGGTCAACAGCGTGCGAATGCTCTTCTTCAAACCGAATAATAGGCCGAAGGCCCGGAATATCCTCGCGCGTCGTATGAATATACGAGGCTCCGTCGTCAAACAACCGATACATGCTGTGTCCCAGTGCTGTAGCCGTCTCGGCAAAACCAACAAACTTGATCGGCTCCGTAAAAGCAAAAGCTAAACGTTCATCCATCAGCTTTCGGTAGGCCTCTTTCGCATAGTCCGGGTCAAGAAGTCCTCTCACAGCCTCTCCAATCAGTTCATCCATTTGTTGTCCTGCCTGTGGGACAAGCTCCTTATATAGTAGAATCGCCAGCGCCGCACCACTGAGCAGAGAAGTGTATGGGTTTACCGGAATATGCTTACCCAGCACCTTGCTGACAAACAAAAACGAACGCTTTTTATTGACCCGTGCCGCCATCGCAAACAGCTTGTCCACAGGAAGGCGGAATGGATTATGCGTCTCCGTAATTTTAACGCTGAACTGCTCCAGGATTGGCAGCAGATGTGTTTTCGTGGTTGGGTAAGAGACTGACAAAATGTTGTTGTTCATGTAACACCCCGTATACTTTTGATCTATTGATAATTCGATGAGCCCAATTCAAATGCGGCTTAATTTCATTCATTTTGTTGGCATAGGTACTTTTGAATACACCCAGACTGCCGTCGTTACGCTCAACAATTTCAAGTGCATCCATATACTCTTCATGTGTCACCGCATACATGGCCTGTACCGGTTTAATATGGGAGGGATGAATAATTGTTTTGCCGATAATCCCATTCTCTTTGTCCATCATGACTTCTCGAATCAGTCCGTCTACGGCATCTGAGATGAAGTCCATCCGCAAGTGTCTTCCCGGCTTTCCAAGTGCATCTTCGAAAGGGGACACTCTTAATTGAGGTTTAAAGACACGTTCTCGGTGAGAGAAATATTCCCATACAGGACCGGAAATGACATAATTTGAGCCCACGCGTCCAAACAAGTTAATAATATCTGCGATGCAATCCCGAATGACGGCAATTTCATAAATCGTAATATCCGGGCTGCGTCTCAAGCCATACAGACTGGAGAAATCGGTTGCCCCAATTCGTACATTGAGCACATATTCCTGGTACTCGTCTAAAATTTCCTTAATTGACAGCAGCTCTTTCCAGCGGGTTTCCCGATATATGATTTTGGAGCTTTCAAGAATCGGTAATCCGTACAGCACAGGCATGTCGCTTGCGTTTCCTGCCCCTGTATGCATATTCCGGTTATATTCGGAAATGAGTGCAAAATACGCCCGTCCATTATCAGAAGAGAACTTAGGTAAGACAAAGCCCGTGAGCAGCGACAAAGATTCACCCAAACCGTTCAGTAGTCGTTCCAACTGCTCTACAGAGCGCACACGCACAAATAACAAAGGTAATTGCTGTTCACTCATCATCCCCGTCCGTACATAGGATAATAGTTGAAGCAGCTGCTGTGCCAGCGATTGTTCTGCCTGTCCGACTTGGTGATCCCCTATAGCATCCTCCAAATCCAAAATGACCGTTGTTAGTCCTTCATGTTTTCCATTTTTGATCTCTTCCGCTACCTCCGAGCGGGTAGCAGGCATGTACAAAGCTGCTCCTATTGCATAAGCCAATATACTTTTGGGAGAACGGTTATGAAACTCCAACGGTGGAGTATAAAAGATCGCTTCTACTTCCTCAGAGGTTAAATCATTAAAATATTTCAGGGCCCTTCCCCTCCTCTTGCTCTTTCTTGCCTGACTGAAGCCCTGTGCTTCGGGTATAAAAGAAATCCCCCCTTAGTTTCAGGAGGGATTTCGCTATACTTTGTACATTAAGCCTCTTTGTCGGCCTTTTTCTTTCTTTTCGCCGAGCTGATAACCATTGTGCCTACAAAGACAGCAATCAAAATGCCGAAGAATAAAACCTGCGACATATGAAAGCCAAAAGCAGCAGCCAGCATTTTACCCCCGATAATGGCGATCATAATAAAGGCTGTCTGTTCCAGTTCCGGAAATTTATCAATGAGCTTGAGGAACACTTGAGCAACACCACGCATCATCAGAACGCCGAGAATACCACCCAGGAACAGAACCCATACTTTCTCGCTCACACCGAAAGCGGCAATGACGCTGTCAATACTGAAGGCAATATCCATCAGTTCGACCATTAATACGGTTTTCCAAAAAGAAGTAGGTTTGTTTTTCACTTCTCCATCACCTTCGGACTTGAATAAGCCCTTATAAGCGATATAGAGCAGATAAGCCGCACCCAGTACCTTAATCAGCGTAAACTTAATCAGGAATGTACCCAAGCCGATAGCCAGGAACCTGAATATATACGCACCCAAAATCCCGTAAAATAAGGCTCTCTTCTGTTGTTCCTTTGGTAAGTGTTTAACCATAACTGCGAGAACCAAGGCGTTATCCGCCGATAAAAGTCCTTCCAGCAAAATGAGAGTTCCTATAATCCCCCAACTCACTGGATCAGTAAGCGTAGCTACAATATCACTCCATGAAAAGAAATGGCCATAGTTTTCGCTGATATTTTTAAACAAATCATTCAACATGAAAAGAGTGCCTCCGATAATTCAATTTATTTGCTACCCTGCGACCAGCGCATGCCCCAGTTATAGGCCCGATCCAACTCACGATGACCGCCATAGAACTGCACGAGTCTTTCAATGCTGAACGTTTCATCGTTTACATTTTGAATCATGGCAATCGCACACATCCCTTTGCGATTGTCATGTTCATTCATGTGAACGATAATGTCCGGCCCATCCTTCTGGTACAGCGTGACTACCCCGTCCGCTTGTGACCAGTTCGTGACTCCTTCATAGATGAAGGTGAACACCAAAATTCGCTTAATTTCAGAAATTTTAGCACCATTAATGCGAAGATTTTCCCCTGTTTTCACAGAGCCTGTACGGTCGTCGCCATCCAGAGCAATGTACGGGAAGCGATTTAGAGAACCGAAAACTTCCCCGAGCGCCTGCACAACGCCTTTATCTCCGTTCTTCATCTCATACAAGCAGCCCAGATCCAGATCGACACCCTTGGAGCCGCGATTGAAAAAGCCCTTGCTTTGCTGCACCTGATTCCAGTTCAGATTGATCAGGATTTCACCCAAGCCGCCTGAGCCTTTTTTCAGGTTGATGGTGTCGCCCTTCTTCTTCAGCTCAATTTTCCGCAGATTCAGATTCACCGGTGTTGCAGATGGCTCTGGCTTCGGAGCAGGTGGTACTGGTGGCGGCGTTGGTGCTGGTCGAGGCGCTGGAGACGGAGGTGTAGGCACTGGCGTGGGAGGAGCCGGACTGTTTTCCACTTCAATCCCAAAATTAACGCACAACGCATCCAATCCACCGGAAAAACCTGCGCCAATCGCGTTGAATTTCCATTCCCCGTTATGACGATACAGTTCACCAATGACAATCGCCGTTTCCACTGTAAATCCACTGTCCAAATTAAACCGCAAAACCTCTCCGCTAACCGGATGAGCAAAACGAATGAACCCACCTTGAACCTGTCCAAAATTTTGCCGTTTCTGATCCGCATCATAAATCGTTAGCGTAAACGCAATCTTCTCGATGTTTGCAGGAATTCGCGTCAGATCAAGGGCAAATTGCTTTTTGTCACCGGACTGTTGTCCGTCTGAATAGGTGATAAAGGGCGTGGTCGGATTGTTATAAAAAATTAAGTCCTCATCGCCCGATACTTTTCCTCCAGGACCCAGCAAAAATGCCGAAGTATCCAGCTCCAGAGACGCTGGGGACTCCCAGCCAATCCCTACGTTGACATGGGTCAGGCCCGGATTTGTTTTCGTCAAATCCGCCTTCTGTCCCTTTACTACGATAACAGCCATGATTGTGTCACCTTTCTGTCCGTTTGTCATGTGTCAGCGTACGCTAATGTAATAGCTTAAAAAGAAAGGGTAGCGCCCTATGGACACCACCCCAAGTGGATATTATTGAGCGTCCAAGCCATAGTTTTTAGCAAGCGCACCCAATCCACCAGCAAAGCCACTACCGATAGCCTGGAATTTCCAGTCCGCATTCTGACGGTAAAATTCACAGAATACGACGGCCGTTTCGGTGGAGAAATCTTCTCCCAAATCGTAGCGCAGCACTTCACGATCCGTTGCCGCATCTACCACACGTACAAAAGCATTGGACACTTGACCAAAGTTTTGCGCGCGTGCCTCGTAATCATAAATGGTAACCGTGATCCCGATACGGTGGATGTTCGCAGGAATCTTCGAGAAATCAACGATGATTTGCTCGTCATCCCCATCGCCCTCACCTGTGCGGTTATCGCCTGTATGAGTAACCGATCCTGCTCCGCCTGTCGGGTTGTTGTAAAATACAAAATCATCCGCAGCTTTGGCTTTACCGTCTTCATAAAGTAGGAAAGCCGAAGCATCCAGGTCAAAGTCCGCGCCACCACTGTATTTATTCGTATCCCATCCAAGACCTACAACGACACGAGTCAAGCCGGGATTCGTTTTGGTCAGATCAATACGTTGTCCTTTGGAAAGGCTAATGGTCATTCCGCATACCTGCTTTCTTTGTATAGATTTTTTACGCCAAACCGTAATCGCGCGTCAATCCTGCAAGACCATCTTGGTAACCGCTGCCAATGGCATTGAACTTCCACTCACCGCTATGACGATACAGTTCGCCTACAACAACGCCTGTTTCGATCGAGAAATCTTCTCCCAGATCAAAGCGGACCAATTCTTCATTGTTTGCTTCGTTTACGATACGAGCGTAAGCACGGGACACTTGTCCAAAGTTTTGGCTGCGTTCTTGTGCTTCATAGATTGTAATCGTAAAAGCGATCTTTTCAACGTTAGCTGGCACGCTACCCAGATCAATTTTAATTTGCTCGTCATCTCCGTCGCCATCACCTGTGCGGTTATCCCCTGTATGAACGACAGAGCCGTTCTCATTTTGTGGGTTATTAAAAAAGACAAAGTTCTTATCGGATTCTACTTTACCTTCCGCATTAGCCAAAAATACGGATACGTCCAGGTCAAAATCTTTACCGCCATCGTATTTGTTTGTGTCCCAACCGAGACCAACTGTGATTTTGGACAAACCTGGATTTGTTTTCGTCAAATCGATTTTTTGACCTTTGGATAAGTTAATTGCCATGAGTAAGAACCCCTTTTCACATTAAGTTTTGTATGAGCAACCTAAAATTACATATAACGCTGAGCCAGCACATCAATATGTACGGCATGGGTTCCTTCACCGATTGCAGCAAACTTCCATTCGTTGTTATGACGATAGAGTTCTCCACAGACCAGTGCGGTCAGCCCTTCATAATTATCAGATAAATTAAACGTCACCAGTTCCTTGGAATTAGCACCATCCAGAATGCGGATATACGCCTTCTCGATCATGCCGAAATCCTGTTTCCGGTTTACGCAATCATATATATTCACAACAACAAGCACTTTGTCGACATTGGCAGGAATACGTGCCAGGTCAATCGCAATTTGTTCATCATCACCGTCGCCTTGTCCGGTCAGATTATCACCGGAATGCACGACAGAGCCGCATGGACTTTTTTTATTGTGGAAACATATTACGTTATCTGACTGAGTCAGTTTTCCGTTTGCGTCCAGCAAAATGGCAGAAGCATCACAATCAATATTGGGTTGCTTCTTGAAGCCAAAAAATCCTTTGGACTGTACAGGGTCCCATCCCAATCCTGCTATAACCTTGGTTAGTCCTGTGTTTCCCTTGGTCAAATCAATTTTCTGGCCCTTGACCAGATTAATTACAGCCACTGATTAACACACCTCCCTTCCGTAAAATTTACAGACTAAATTCAGACGGATTCAAACCAAGCGCGCCGCAAATCTCAGCCACAACTCGCTGCTCATTGGCATCAAAGTCACCATCAGCTGCGCCAATAGCGCTACATACGCCAACGACGAGTCGGCCTACTTCAGGCTTGCCATTCAATTTACCAATCGCCTTCAGTGCTTCCTGTTTACCGATTTGAGGTGAAAATTCAAAGTTCGCTACATAGTGATTGAAACGGTTGATGACCTCACCCATATCAAACACTTTCAATTCTTCACTGATATTTATGTATCCGGCCATTTTTGTTTTCTCTTCCGGACTAATCGTACCGTCAGCAAATGCTACTAACGCACAGCCTGCAACAACAGCTTCCATAAAATCTTTATTCTTAAACTTCTTAACTTGGTCTCCAAGTCCTTTTTTAGTTGTATTCAACCAATTTTTAAATGTACTCATGTTTCCCTCCACAATTACGTATTTGGGTAAAGGTATCCTAGTTAATTTCTTCCTTTACTATAACCTGAATTACGATCTTTTTCTACAATAATATACAAAAATACGGTAAATCCGATCTATTTATTATTGGTATCCTCTCTATCTTTAGCCCTATTTCTACATAAAACCCTCTCTTCCATCATCCATCATTTGGTACCCCAATTGCAAGTCTGTGAAATGGTAGAGTTGATAGAAAGGCACAGCCTTCCAATTTCAACAGAAGCACTGTGCCTTTGATCATAATCCACGGTTTATCCATCTATAAATTTAGTTCTACTTAATTTTCACTTCTCTTTGGATATGTATTCTATCTATTTAATATATCGGTTTTCCGAAAAAATTGGTAACCAAAAAATCTACAGACTTCTCCAGCTAGCGAGTTTACAGTTTCCACCTGCCGCTCACCTGTTCCAGAAAAAAAGACTGTAGATTTTATAGATACTCCTATTCACGCTATTATCGTTCACAGCTCAAGACCTAGTTATAATCCTCCCAATAGCGATACTCCATTTCATTCTCACCTTTGGTGACGATGATCATATTTTCAATATGTCCGGTTTCTTTATTCGTTCGGTAGATCATGGTACGGGTTTCGCCCTCATCGGGTACAGAGAAGAGTACTTTGTCACTGAGCATGCCGCCACCAATGCCGACGACGTGTTCCCCCCACCCGGAGGCTGCGCCAGAACCGATGCCCGAACCTGCCCCACTAACTCCAGCCCCGCGCGACAAAATAAGACCTATTCCATATCCGGTGACGGTCTGGGCCGTTTTACCTAGAGCGTGCTCTCCGGCTGATTGGGTATGCTTTTGGACCCAGTAATCGTATTTATCCGTATTTTGCTCATAACTCACAACATTCCCTTTTTTATCGATAGATATATCCGTTTTGCTTCCGTCTTTACCTGTCAGTTCGGTGACGGCGACAAGGGAATCGGATGTGATCTTGGAGGTCTCTCCTGTATTGTAATCTGTACGGGGAACTGAGTCCTCATATTGCAGCCGCAGGACATTCATCTGGTCATGAATTTTCTGCATAACCTGCTTGTCGCCGATGGCCTCGGCGTTTTTCAGCAGTTCCTCATATTGATGATATTTATCCGCGTCTGCCTGATCCCATTCATCTATATTTTTTGGCTGCTTGGCAATTTCTCCACCAGCATCTCCAGCCTCTCCACTGCCTGCCAGCGCTGCGCTAGCGTTCATTGCCGCTGCTAGGGCTGTCCAGAAGCCACGTGTGCTTTCACCATCCGCATTTCTAAACTTCGAAGCGATGCTTTTCAGCTCAATTTCAATGGATTGAACCTTATTTAATACAGAAGAAAGTGTATATTTAGCCGTACGATAGTCATTATAAAAACGATTCCTCTCCATACCATCCCACTGGCTGTGAAGGCGGTTCATTGTGCTATCCAGGCCGTTTAACTGGTTATACAGTGTGCCGTGGGCATTGGCAAATTGGGAGGCCACGCTGTCCAGCTGCTCCGGTGTGACTTGGATTTTTGTCATGGTGATCACATCCCATCTATGAAAATAGGAGATAGAAATTATTTTTTACAGTAATCCTTATTTCATATTGTAAGCTATAGAGGTCGGACATTCATGAGGATTTATACGTATTTGTGTATTCAGAAGCAGTTCCTTTGATATAATGAATCCATATGAGTTTATTTCGACAATACATTATTGAAAGTCAGGTGTAGGGACATGTCAGACAAAAAAATTATCTTTTTCGATATCGACGGTACATTACTGGACGATGACAAGAAAATGCCGTTAACGGCAGAAAAGGCCGTCTTTGCTTTGAAAGAGCTGGGACATGAGGTGGCCATCGCAACAGGCCGTGCGCCTTTTATGTTCAAAGATATCCGCGAGCAGTTGGAAATTGACTCCTACGTCAGCTTTAATGGGCAATATGTCGTGCTTCGCGGGGAAGTGGTCGCTACCAATCCGTTGAACAGAGAAGCCTTGCAAGCGATGACCGATCTGGCCCTCACACATAATCATGCTCTCGTATATATGGATCATATGGACATGAAGGCCAATATTCCTAACGATGAGCTTGTGGAGAGATCAGTCCAAACGCTTAAGGCCAAGATTTCAGTTGGATACGACCCGCTCTATTTCCAGGGAAGAGATATTTATCAGACGCTGTTGATGTGTACAGCAGAAGAAGAGCCTTTCTATGAAGCGGTATTCAAGGCGTTTGACTTTGTGCGCTGGCATCCGAGTTCTGTGGACGTTGTTCCTCATGCTGGCTCCAAAGCGAAGGGCATTCGCGAAATTACATCCAGACTGGGCATTGCCGATGAAAATCAATACGCCTTTGGCGATGGCTTAAATGATGTCGAGATGCTGACAGCTATACATAACAGCGTCGCGATGGGCAACGGCTGTGATGAAGCCAAAGCCGCAGCTAAAATGGTCACAAAACGCGCAGATGAAGACGGTATTTTGTACGGACTGCAAAAGCTTGGCTTGTTAAGCTAATAGGATTGCTGATAGACTGGGCATGTTTCGGGAAAAATAAAGTCTGTTTAAAGACTTACATATGAGAAAATAGGAGGTTGTCCTTAAATATGGAGACGGAAGGCTTACGCAATGTCGAACAGCTAGCCATGAAGAAGTACAAAATTTACAAGCAGAGCCTACTCCGGTATTTGGCACGTTCCATGCTGGCGAGTATGTTCATCGGGTTCGGCGTTATTGTAGCCTTCAAGACGGGCAACTTTTTTTACATGGAGCATTCTCCATTCACTTATCCCATGGCGGCACTCACGTTCGGAGCGGCCATCATTCTGATCGCTTACGGCGGCGGGGATTTGTTTACAGGTAACACCTTCTATTACACGTATGCTGCGCTCCGTAAAAAGCTGCGCTGGGGGCAGGTGCTTCGATTATGGGCTGCCAGCTATGGTGGTAATTTGCTGGGTGCAGGGGTATTTGCACTCCTTATTTACTTGACCGGGCTGTTTGACTCCTCCAGCGTGAACAGCTTTCTACTGAACGTGGTTGAGCATAAAATGGAAGCGCCTGCAATGCAGCTATTCTTCCGAGCTATTTTGTGTAATTGGCTGGTCTGTCTTGCCTTTTTTGTTCCAATGTTTATGAAGGAAAATGGTGCAAAGATGTTTGCCATGATGCTGTTTGTATTCTGCTTTTTCATTTCGGGATATGAGCATAGCGTGGCTAATATGTGTACTTTCGCCATTGCGCTCGTGCTGGATCATCCGGGTACGGTTTCTGTCGCTGGCGTGATCCATAATCTCGTTCCGGTTACGCTCGGAAATCTGGTTGGTGGAGTGTTGCTTATGGGGGTTATGTACTATTCGGTGAATCTCCCGTTTTTGGACGAGGAAGAACACTAAAAAAAAGAAGCCGTGGGACTTTGGTTCCACGGCTTCTTTGCGTTATTTTAGTAATAGAGCAGGTGCTTTCTTGCCTTTTATCCTTCTTGAGCAGGAAAATGGATAAACTCCTCCAACTCCTTGAACAGCTTCTTGGGATTAACATTGTCAGGTACAACCAGAGTTAGCGGCTCATCCAGCTTCAGCACATACATGCCTAAAATGGATTTGGCATCTGCCATGCCGCTTTTGCCATGAATCCAGATGTCATAGGTATAATTCGAAACGATTTGATTGATTTTTTCAATATCCTTCACGTCTTTTACCTTGATGGGTGTCATCATTGCACAGCACTCCCCTGTATTGAATTGGGGCTTACGAAACAAGCCTTAACATCACTTTACCCCATATGAAGCCTGTTGCAAAATCTTAATTTAGAAAATGACATGCGGCGCGGAGCTGATTTTCCAGTAGCTGCCGACCTTTTCAAAATTCACGGTGATTTTCGCATTCGGCTGCTTGGTTTCTGCCGGATAAGGCACGGTTAGCAGGTAGCTGCGCTTCACCGGAGTCATGGTTACCATTTTCGCCGTAGCCCGGCTGAACTCTAGCAAATTGCCACCATCTGCGTTCAACTGAGCTAATCTGCCGTTAACTTCAACGAAAAATTTACCGACAAATTGCTCACTGGCCTGCTTTGTGTAAGCCTGCGTCAGATAGCTGATCAATTTGGTCTTCGTGCCGATGTCCTCGGACAGATAGCGGTAGCTTTTACCGTTCAACTGGAACGACTCACCTACCGGGCTGCCACCACTAATCGCATACTGATAACGAGACTGCGCCTCCAGCACTAGCGGAACCGCACTCTCGTGGTTCAGCTTGTCCAGCTGCGTCGGTTTCACGCTGGTAGCCGTGGCTGCTGGCGCCGAAGTGGACGGCTGTTGCGGCTTAGACGGCTTCACAGTCGACGGTACGGACGGAGCAGCCGCTGGTGCTACCGATGTAGATGGACGCTGTGCTGGTGCAGACGGAGCTACTGGTGTAGCGGCTTTAGCAGAACCTGCGGCTGCAGCCGGGGTCGAGGCGGCTGGAACCGATGGCGCTTGCGCCGGGGCTGGCATCGTAGCCGATGCAGACGCTGCTGGTGCTGGCACCTGGGCTGGGACGGATGCAGCCGGATTGGCCACGCTCGGTTGCGTCGCTTCCGCTGGAGCGGTCACGGCGGGCGCGGCAGCGGCGGCCTGTGCCACGCTCATTAGTGTGGCCGCAATGCACAGCGCGGATAGCTTCGTATTTATTTTCATACTCATATACACCTCCATAATCATATGTCTGCATAAACTGCACACGTTTCTATTATAAGAATTTCGCTTCTCGATTGGGTTGCTAAATTGTTTCTATTTGCCTTTTTTTGTTCATTCTGCACGAAGTTTGTCCGTATTTGCCGGGGACGGCTGTTCTGATTGTTTCAACTGCTTTGCCTCCATCTCTTCCAAGGATAGCGACAGTTGCTTAACAGATCGGTCCAGCTCCTCCAATCTGCGACTCAAAGTGACGAGGATGTATTTTAACAGAATCAGACTTAATGCAGCAGGGAATCCGACATTAGTTACGAGCTCGATCATGCCTTCAGTCGTTAAAGAACTCACAGATTCCGCCTCCTTCTTCATACATATGTTCCATCAATAAGAACTAATGTTCCCATTTTTATGGAAATCATACGTTATCTTTTGGGCTCTCATGACAAAAAGAGCTCCAATTAGCTAGGAGCCCTCTCTGTTTTTGTTCATTCTACCTGCTTTCAGACCACTTTCGAACGACATATCAAGGAGTATATATATTCGGCTGCTGGGGCTTGGACATCCCTTCTCCGAGATAAAACCCGGTGTGCGGCGGCTGATTATAAGCTACGTTCTGCCAGGCAACACTCAGGCGATACACTGGATCATGCATAAGCGTATAGAATCGATGTTCTGACTCGTATGGTGTTGTGTAGATCCGCAGCGCCGAATTATCACTTTTGCGCCAAATGACTTCCTCACGCCAGTCACCGAAGAGATCGGCCTGCAAGGACGGTGTTCCTTTGGTTCCGTTATTGGAACTCGTTCCTGTTGCCGTAAGCAAGTTGGAAGTAGTCGAGTTCGTATAGTTCCACTTGTCTATCTTTCCAGCGCTTGATGAGGTATGATCCAGCAGTTCACGGAGGAGATCCCCATCCCACCAGATGCCAAAATTAATGGAAGACGGTAGCGTGTTGGTGATGAGCTCCCCCTTGGCTGAACGCAAACCAATACCCGGTGCCCACTGCTCGTTCCCTTTGGTCCGCGGGTCAATGTCTGCCGACATGCCTCTTCCGGTATCCTTGCCTGTATTTACGCCCCATAAAATATTTCCATTACGCGGGTCGTACATGGCAGCTCCGTAGGTGGCATTTTTGTCCTCGTTCACCTTGAACACTTCATAACCTGAACGGTCGGGGTCCAGATCGCCAACATGAAGTGCATCTCCATGTCCCATCCCCGTGTTAGCCAGCTTCGCTCCGTTATCGTCTACAACCAGCGAGCCATACACGATCTCATCCTTATCATCTCCATCCACATCCGCCACGCTCAAACTGTGGTTCCCCTGTCCAGCCGTCCCGGCATTGGTGGAGCTGTTGCTGTCAAAGGTCCAGCGTCGGCTCAGGTTACCGTTCCGCCAATCATATGCGACCAGAACGGTGCGGGTGTAATAACCACGTGCCATCACTATGCTGGGTCTCACGCCATCCAGATAAGCAACCCCGGCGAGAAAACGATCCACACGGTTACCATAATTATCTCCCCAGCTCGATACCGTTCCGCGCGGTGGCACGTAGTCAATCGTACTAAGAGCCTTGCCTGTATCACCTGAGAACACAGTTAGAAACTCGGGACCTTTCAAAATATATCCGCTCGTGTTTCGATGATCAGCCGAAGCGTCCCCAATCTTTACACCTGCACCATCCACTGTGCCGTCTGCTGTTTTACATACGATCTCTGCTTTACCATCTCCGTCAAAATCGTAGACGAGAAATTGCGTGTAGTGAGCTCCAGCCCGTATGTTCCGTCCCAGGTCGATCCGCCATTTGCGTGTTCCATCCAGCTCGTAGCCATCCAAAAATACATTTCCCGTATAACCGGATTGCGAATTATCCTTGGCATTGGAAGGGTCCCATTTTAACACAATCTCATACTCGCCATCCCCATCCAGATCCCCTACGCTGGCATCATTGGCATGGTATGTGTAATTCACATTATCCGGAGTTGTGCCTCCCGCGGGCTGCTGGATCGGAACATCCAGGTAGTTGTTGTTCCATACCTTCACCGCAGGAGAAGCGCCCTGCTCTGCTCCATTGACCACGGCACGAACGGTATACGAAGATGAGGTCGTACCTGCCTTGTCCAAAAAGTTGGTTCTCGATGTAATCGGCGCATCGTTCACCTTGCTTGTCCCTCTGTACAAATTAAAGCCGACCGAATCCGCTTCCGTGCCCAGCAAGCGCCAGCTCACCAGTACACCCTCAGGCACCTTTACAGCGACAGCTCCCCGGCTTAGCTTTTCCATTTGCCTCGTAGAGGCAGCAGAGACCTGGCTATCCATCGGGGTGACCACTCCACTCAACATTACACCGAGACAGAGCAACGCAGTATACCGAAACCTTTTGTTCATCTGAATCGTTAGCTCCTTTCATGGTTTGTATTTTCAATAGATTTATTTTATGTGACTGATAAGTTATTGTTATTTAAATTTTATGATAGCGCTTACATAAATGTAAAGGGACGAATACGTCCTTTTTGTTCAAAAATCCGGGCTAATGCTTTAAAAATCAGAGGTCCATGAATAATCGTTCTTCATCCGCAATGCTCTGGATATCCTCCGAGCTGATGCTGATATACTGATAGCCCTCTGCCTGTTGTTTTTTCAATGCAAGTTCCTTCATAAAACGTGGGCTGCCCTCTCCCGCATCCTCATCGTAAACAAGCAATAAACCGTCTGTTTTGCGGAAAAGGAGTTCATCCCGTGCCTTAAGTTGCCATATTCCCTGATAAGGCTGGCGGCTGACTACTCCCACATAGTCAACTTCGGCACAAATCTGCTGAAAATATTCCTTTTTATCCTCTTTCCATTTTTCTTCCATATTTTGATAAGCCATCATAATAGAGCATTTGAGGTGGGGATATTGCTGTTTTAGTGCAGTAACGACCTCACAGGCCCACAAGTCCACCCCGTATTGGCCGGGGGTAATCACCCATTCCAACCCTTCTTCGACCAGGGGAATAAGCCTGCCTGCAATCGCCTTTTTAATATATGGAATGCCTTCGTGCTTCTGACTGAAAATATTCAGCTCATGGGCACGATAGCCCGAAACAAGCAAGTTTTTCATCTTCTCAACGTCCTTCTCCGATTATCATAAAGGTTATTGTACCACTTCAGAGCAGACCACTAAACACTTCGTTTTTTGGAGGAACGAATTGAATATAACGCAAAAGACGAACCTCTTCCAATTGGGCTGGATCAGGTTCGTCTTTTGGAGTTTGGTATTCATTCATGCTTTTTGGGTGCCTAATGAATTCCTATTATCTCTTCTGAGCATAATCCTCACTTGGTATTTTCATTAAAACGACATACAGGCTGGACGTAGTATCTGCGCCGTTGCGATAAGCAAAATGCTCGTCTCCGGTGATATGAATGATATCCCCTTTGACTACCGCCGCTTCCTTACGAATAATACGTTTGTTGAATTTGTTCTCCTGATATTATTGAAATTGGGTAAGATTATTTTTTTCCATTCCCTATCACTCCTCAGACGATTTTATGCGGACATCTTTAATTCTAATGTTGCTACTAAATATACCGGCATCACTACTTAGCTTGAATGACGGGTAACTAGGGTCTGCCTCAAGCCGCATTCTGCTATCGAACTGCTGCTCCTGCTGCTGATCTACCCAAAAAGAATAAGGCTCAGACTGAACTACTTTATCAGTTGTATTCGGTGTAGTGACAACCAAGATGACGAGTACGCCATTGCATCCACAATCCTCTGTGTCATAAAACAACTTGAACATTCCCGGTCGTCCTGAAAGGGCCAATTCTAGTCTTTCAACGGACAAGGAATCCAATTCTAAATGTATGCTCATGAGATGAATTCTCTCCTTTGTAAATGAGATGTTTGGAACCGTCAGCTCCATAAAGACTAAATTTTAACTATGTGTTCATTATAGTCATGTTTTCGTATGTGTCTATGTGACTGCACTCACTGCTATCAATGAACTCTTACATAAAAAGGCAACCCGATTACACCGGGTCACCTCCGTCATCTCTCATCTTATCTAAACCAACATTCTAGTCACAACTTCTATCCTTTGTAAAAAGGATTATGACCTGTGCCTTTGCCCGATGGCATCGCCCCAGGCACCCCGTCCGCTTCAAGCAGCGGACGGACAATGAGCTTCACCGGCCATTCCCTGCTCTCGAATACCGCTTGGAACAGCTCGGCCCGGTCAGCTTCAGGAAGCGGCACCACCCGTAGCGCTTCCTTCCACGCCTGCTCGGTGATATCCCATAATTTCGCTTCCGGGATAGGATACACCTCGCTTAGCGCTTCCATAATCGCAGCTAGGTTCACCTGCGTGCCCAGCGACTGCACGTAGAAGATCAGCTTGCGGATCGTCTCATTATACAAGCTGTTCGAGTATCCCGGCCGGATATGATAACCTGGGTCCGCAATGCCGTGTTTGTCCAGATACGGCTGATGCAAACGTACGGAGTCGTGGTCACGGAATAACAGGCCGTTCACCCGTCCGTCCCGCAGGACCACACAGCAGTTCTGACCGTGAATTTCGGGTACAACGCCTACCTTGAACAGCCGCATCACCACATCATAGAATAACGCCGTCAGATCGGTGTAGAATCCTATAACCTCTTCACTGGTTAACTCTCTGCCCAGCAGGTCGGATAACATATGGCGACCTTCCAGCGTCACCCCAAGCGCAGCCATGGGAATGACCTGCATACCTTCTTCCAGCAACTTTGGCGGATAGATGCGAATCTGGGCGGCCAGATGGCGAGGATGATCATCGAACAATCCCATGGATTCCGGCATGTATCCCCACCAGTTCCGTTCCTCGCAGAGCCACACTTTACCTGTAAGCGATTCATCGCAGGCCACCGCCTGTCGTAACATCTTCTCCCCAGCCAGACCATTCAGCAGCTTCACTACCGGGAGATAGCGGGCGGCCCCGAGAGATAACACACTGACCGGAAGCTTGAGCATCTGTGTGGATTCTTCCATCGGGGCCATCGAGCGCAGGGACGATGTCGCCTGAACCTCTCCCAATTCAATATCCAGTACAACGATGGTACCGTCCGCGATCTCTCCGTTGAAACGTGGCAAGATGATATGTTCCATCTGCCATGGATGTACTGGCATGGGCATGTATTCTTGCAGATTCAGGCCCTTCCGGGCCAATTCTGCTTCCAGCCTGCTCCGCTGTTCTTCATCCAGTACATCCAGTGTGGACAGCCCTTCCTCACATCCCTGTTGTACGGCATCCCAACGCACCGCCACCCATCGCAGCGGGATCTCCTTCCTGAATTCCGCTGCATACCGGGTCACATCCGCTTCTGTGAACCCCACCTTGGCCTTGGAGGTGGGGTGAAATGGACGATCTCGCAGCGCTGCAACCTGCTCTCCCTTGATAAACCAATCGTAGGCATTGAACGGAACTTGTTCTCTCAGACGTTGTACCTGCTGGAGTCCCAGTGCCAATTGCTCGGTGGCTATTTTCACGCCTGCGAAGAATTCCGCAACCCCGGGATGCGCGTATGCTTCATCCGAAAGCGTCATCCGAAGCACAGCCTGTCCTACGACTGCTGGAGATTCAAGAAGCTTCCAGCCTCCATCCGGTGTCTCTCCATAGACGGGTGAACCTTGTACCCATTGATATCCCTGCCTTTTGCCTGCTTTCACCAGAAACAAAATCCCTTTCTGATGCAGCATAAGCTGTCCACTATGTCTACCTGCCCCATTCTCATCCTGCTTATCCTTACCTGCGACATTGCCGTCGGTTCCGTTCCCCGTTCCCCATCTGCTCTGCGAAGGACCTCCATTACCATCCCCCAGAAACATTCGGCGGAACGGTTCTGGTGAAGTAGAGAGTTCAATGAACGGATGCCCTTCCAGCGGAAGCAATTGCTCGGCCAGAAATGCATTGATCAGATCCTCCATAATCCGGCGCTCAGCGTCTTGCAGACTGGCACGCTTCATCACTGTTGACATGGTTATTGTCCTCCGTCAAATAATGGAATGCCGGGTGCGGATGACCCAGAAAATCATGATGCGAGATGGTCCAGCAATAGGCTCCCGACTTCTCGAATACAACAATATCGCCTACCCGCAGCCGCTCTACTTCCGCATCTGAATGCATACGATCCTTGGGTGTACACAGTTCTCCGACCACGTGAACTTTGTTGTCCCGTACCTCTGGTCTTGCAAACGAATGCCCCCAACGGTCCGTAGACATAATGTGAAACGGATGGTTGTGTCCCCATGATGCGGGCAAACGATTATGATGTGTACCTCCTCTTAACACGGCAAAATGCTGACCATGCGATGTTTTGATGTCCGTAACCTCTGCCGCATAATAACCGTGGTCAGCGACAAGCATGCGACCCGGCTCAAAATACAACTGTATGCCGCGTGAAGCAAGGCGCCCTCTGGCTTCACTGCGTTCAATTAAGGATGTGAACAGGGACCAGTCAAACCCGGGGCTACCATCATATGTGACGCCAAACCCGCCTCCGGCGTTAATTACTTCAAGATGCAGGTCATATGCCTGCTGCCACATCTCCACCTTTTGCAAATACATCTCAATCATCTCGGCATGCAGTCTTGCGTCTACATTGTTCGATAACGAGTGAAAATGAAATCCGCATAAACGCACCGAACCCGCGCCTTCCTCACGAATGACCCGGACTGCTTCCTCCACGCTCTCCTCATCCATGCCAAATGGACTCGGACCACCGCCCATTACAATCCGGGTCCGTGGCAATGTGCTGCTTCTCAGATTGATCCGCAGCAGAATGCGGACTTCCTCTCCTCGCCTTGTAGCAATGGCGATGACACGCCGCAGTTCCAGCAGGCTCTCCACATGAATGAAACTCACCTGATGCTCGATAGCCTGCTTCAACTCATTCTCCTTTTTCCCTGGACCGCCAAACAGGATTGGAACCTCGCTACTTACGCTCCTCACCTTGAGCAACTCGCCAATGGAAGCTACCTCGAACCCGTGAACCCAGGGCAGCAAAGCCTCAATAATTCGGGAATCCGGATTGGCCTTTATGGCATAGAACAGCCGTGTGCCTCTGGGCAGCGTGTGCAGCATGTGACGGACCTGCTCCTGAATACCAGCCAGATCGTAGACATAAGCACATACCGGGTCTTCACTATCCCTTTGCAGTTCATGGATCATATTCCATACGCTTGATTTCATATCAGTCCACCCGCATTTCCATAGTCATTCCGTTTCTGTTCGTATGCCCGAAAAGCCGTATTCCGGTCATCGCCCAACACGTATATGTATACCCCTCGTTCGGCCCACAGCGCCATGCCTTCCTTGCTTCTGGCCACCGTTGCTTACGGTACCTGGCACTGCTTCGTGGCTTCGTATAATGCGCCTAGCGCACGCTGCACGTCTGGATGTTCCGTCTGCCACGGTACACCAAGTGATTGCGACAGGTCTGCCGCCCCCTCTAGTACCCAGCTCACCTGGGGATGAGACAGAATGCTCGCACTTTGCCGGATGCCCTCCACACTTTCGATCATCGGTACAACCATCACTTGTTCATTCGCTTCCCGAATATACCCGGTGAGTGGATACTTGCCGAATACCCCCGGACGCCCACTGTTCAGACTCCGCATGCCAAGCGGATGATAATACGCATGACGAACCACTTCCTCCACCTGCTTCCGCTGTTCCACATGAGGTATGACGATGCCTTGTGCGCCGCAGTCCAATACCTTTAGAATCTCTGTTCGCTCTACCTTCGAGATGCGTACCAGCGGGGTCATTCCTGCCAGCTCCGTAGCACGAACCAGCTCTTCCACCGATTCCATATTCGTTGCGGCATGTTCCAGGTCGATAATTACAAAATCATATTCCGCATGTCCAATCATCTCAATGATGACCGGATGTGGGATAGAGACAAAGAGGCCAAACACCGGCTGTTTACGTTCAATTTTCTCCTTCAGCGTGTTGGTTCTCATCCGAGAACGTCCTTCGCCAACTTCAGCGGATTGCTGGCCTTACGGAAATACAGTTCCCCATCCCCATACAGGCGGCGCTTGGTCATCTCTTCAATCAGCGCATCCTCGGCAAAAAGATCAAACCACTCGAACCGTTCCTCGTACTCCGGGTGCTCTCGCTGATAGTCCACAATCGTGGCCGCGCACAGCTGCCAGAACGCTTCTTCCGTCAGACCGAAATTCTCCAGCGTCAGCGCAATATCCGTCATGCAAATAAAAAAGAACGCATCATACGTATAGTCCCGGACTTCCGACACGTCACCCGCGTAGATAAAGGAATACCGATTGAACTTGCGGTGGGTCTCCGGTTCGGGGTGCAGCTTCGGGACTCGTTCTGGATTCAGCAGCTTCTCGGGTACATAGCGGACACCATCATGAAGGTCCTTGATGATGATCCGTTTCGGCAGATCATTTTCCAGCACCAAAATGATATTCTGGGCATGCGATTCCAGCGCGATGCCGTGTGCATAGAGCAGATGAATAATAGGCAGCGATACCGTTCTAACGAGCGCTTCACTCCACTTCTGAATGCCATGATGCTCAACTGCACCCTGGATAAACGGTACCCCGTTCGACTGTACCAGCATAAGTGCATTTAAGGGCCAGGCAGTCTCGCCTTCTTGCAGATGAACAGATACATTTTCACGCCAGATCGCCCCTGTTGTGCCATACGCCCGTCCATACTGGATTGCAGGCAAATTCTCGTACCGGAGCGAGTGTCCCATGATCTCTTTCAGTATGGAAAACTCTTCCCGTGGCAACAACTCATCCTCTCGAATGAGTTCTTCCAGCCAGTCGCTGATT
>NZ_WUDQ01000410.1:0-3376 GCF_009827695.1 Paenibacillus sp. OT2-17
CGATAGATTGGTTCGATAATACCCATGTAAAACTACAGTAGAAGGTTCTACCATAGAAGCTGATTCGAAATCCAAATCATCAGGTACTTTAACTAAATTCTTCTCTGGGAGTTTAATGTATTCGGCGAATCCACCAGGTTCCTTAGCACCTATTGCATGCAATGAATTCGCTCTAGCTGGTTGACCTGCTCGATAATAATAATCATCTTCTTCAATTAGTGCTGGACATCCAGCAACATGGTCTCCAACTTTTAGATCTGTTACTTGATCGCCAACTTGTTCTACAACACCTGCAAATTCATGTCCCCATACCTGACCAGGTGTGACTGCACCCAATTTTTTATATCGAGAGATATCAGATCCACAAATGCCACATGCTTTTATTTTTACAATGACATCTTTTCCATCCAGTATTTGAGGTTTTTTCGCTCCTCCAAAACGTATGTCTCTGGCACCATACAGTTTTAATGATTTCATTTTCTCTCATCCTTTCTCTCTCCATGTTCTAGACTTTTCAAATTCTTCACATGTGCTTTGTTATTCGAAAATAAATATGATCCGATGACAACCAAAGATGCTCCAGCTTCGATACATTGACTAGCTATACTCTCATCGACTCCACCATCAACTTCGATCTGAATATCTCGTTGACCTATCATTACTTTCAGTTCTCTTATTCTATCAATCGTTTCTTCCATAAAAACTTGATTAGGTCTTCCTGGATTGATCGACATAACTAGAACATAGTCAATGATGTTTAGAAAAGGTTTCAATAAAAAGGTGTCCGTCCCAGGATTAATGACGATCCCTGCTTTCCTTCCATGTTGCTTAATCTGATCAATGACAAAACGAATATGAGGAGTTGATTCATAGTGAACTGATATCATTTCTGCTCCAGTGTCCAACACACTCGCTATATGCTGCTCTGGGGCTGATACCATCATGTGAACATCTAATTTCATATTCACTTGTTTTTTTATATTTTTAATTTGTTCTGGACCAAATGCGATATGAGGGACGAAATTTCCGTCCATCATATCTACATGAAGTACTTGAAATCCTTCTTCATATAAAACATCGCATTCACTTTTTAAGTTCATTAAATCTGCAGCAAATATTGAAGGTAAAATCAGTTTCATTATTTAATAAGTTCCATATCTCAGGAAAAGTAACATCTGTCCCTAAACCTTTTAACTCGACACCTGCGCTGTTAAGCATCTGTGTTGCACCTGGTGCAACAAATCCTGCCAAATAAAATGTGATAATACAAAATACTACTGTCGACACAATAGAACGGAATAGATTTCCTTTACTTGTTAACGTACACATTACAGAAATATAGGTAACAGACATTAACAGTCCTATTGGAAAGAACTGAACTCCAGGTAAAATGAGTGCCAATAACATAACAATTGGAATAGAAACGACTGTAGTTGTAATAGTAGTCGGATCGCCTAAGCCTAGCGCAATATCCATCCCCACATTTAGATTGGAGTTATTCCCCATGCGTTTAATCATAAAGTCTTTTGCCGATTTCCCAATTGGAGATAGCCCGTCCATCATCACTCCAACAACTTTAGGCATTAATACCATAACTCCAGCTATCCCTGTGGCCATAGTCACTATCTCTGTAACAGGTCTTTTAGTAATTGCCCCTAAAACTAATCCAACAATAAATCCAATAATAACTGGGTCCCCGAGAACGCCTATTTTTTTATTAATTTTACTCAGAGAAAACTCCAATTTATTTAAACCAGGAATGAAATCAATGATTCTATTTACCAGCCAGGCAATCGGATAACCCCAAGCTGAATAAATAATAGTTGTGCAGGTTGTACCTTCTAAACCAAAGTATTCTTGCCATTTTGAAGCAATTAAATCACCAACGAATAGAGCAATAACAGACATCACCAATGTTACTACCAACCCTAACCAGAAACTGTCAAAAAGAAAGTAAGCCAAAGCTCCTGGAATTAGAAAATGCATGTAATTCCATATATCCACATTTAACGTTTTTGTCCATCTAAGTCGAACTAATACTAGATTAATAATTAAACCAAGAGGAATTGCTAATGCTGCAAAAGGAGGCACCCAAGATGCCGCCCCTACAGCTGGCCATCCAATATCTGCAATTGTAAATCCAGAACCGATTTTTGCATAATAATCAACTGCCGGTTTTAGGGAGGAATTGAGCAAGCCAACAACTAATGTTAAACCTAAGAAGCCTACCCCAACTAAAAGGCCTGATTTGATAGCGTTTCCAATTTTCATTCGAAAAACTAGACCTAATACGGTGATTATTATTGGTAAAATAGCTGTTGCTCCCATATCAGTAATAGATTTAATAATATTATGCACAGTATCCATTATGATCTACCACCTTAACTATTTTTTAAATCCAGCAGTTTTTCAGCCAATTGATTTTTCAATTTTTCTTCATTAAGCCCTGTTACAAATCCCATGATGTTCATATATGGCTTTTCATCGGTTTTAAAATTATTAGTTGTCAGAACAATATCGACGTTGTCAATAATATTCGGTAATTCCGCCATACTCGTTTTAATGATATCGTAATGTTCAATTCCTGCTTCTTTTAATACCTCTTTCACTCCATCTGCTGCGATAGTAGAAGTTGCTACTCCGCTTCCACAAGCTACGGCGATTTTAATTTTTGAATTTGACATGTTAATTCCTCCTGGTATGTTAGTTTTCGAAGCTAGTTTTAAATCCATTTCCAATCCCAAAGGGTTGAAAAAATCCTCCTTGCAAATTGTTTTATATCTCCTTTTACTCAGCAGGATTAACTTCTTTCTTGCTGTGGATTCATAATAACATGATGAATTCAATTGTTGTATTCGTTTACATCCCACTTTATAGACAACAGGTTGTACAATATAGTGATGAAAAAAATGATTTTCCCTCGATATTTTTCAGGTTAAAATCCATCTATTCCAATGAATTCAATCGTATCAACGAGTTCCGGGTTGGGTACAACGGTAGACGAGGCTGAACTGCAACATGTAGACGTGAGAGGTGATGAATTCTGGTACATGACGTCCTATGGAGAGGAACCCACATCTGCCACAACGGAGGAAATGACACTTAGCAGTGCAGATTTGGTATTGCCCGGGTTGATTCCATTTTGTCTCACTCGTATATATGACAGCTCCAGGTTTGCTGAACTACAGCTACATTTCTCCAACCCCCCCTCGAAACAAAGAATTTTATTAATTGTTAAGCCTATGCCAAATTACATCAATTCGATTGACGATCATTTTCGCAGGTTGTTAAAATGTGCTCGAAAAACCAATTGGAATCTGATGATGGTTGTTACTGTGGGTTAAAGACATCATTATTCAAAATCCACTCCTTGATC
>NZ_WUDQ01000411.1:0-3347 GCF_009827695.1 Paenibacillus sp. OT2-17
TCTATTCCTCCTCTTGGCCAATCGGAATTTGTAAAAAGACTTTGGTTCCCTGATCAACATTTGAAAGGACGCCAAAACTCCCGCCTACCAGCTCTGCTCGCTCCTGCATGCCATATAAACCTAATCCCGTTCCAATAGGCTTGCTCCCCTTTTCAAAGCCAATTCCATCGTCCTCTACAGTCAAACGAAGTGTATGATCGTGCTCAGTCAAAGAAACTTTAACCATGTCTACCTGGGCATACTTCAAGGCATTGAGAACAGCCTCCTGGCAGACACGGTAAATGACCGTTTCCTTTTCACTTCCATATCGCTTTTGGGAAAGATCCGACACAAATTCAACTACCAGACCAAAGCTTTGTTCAACCCTCTTAAAGTGGGAAAGAAATGCCGCTTCAAGCCCAAAATCATCAAGTGTGGCGGGGCGTAATTCCACAGACAGGTTGCGGATATCATCCAGCAATCGTGTCATGGATGCTTCAGTCTGCTTCATATTTTTGATGAGCTGTTCATCATTCGTCATGTATTTTAACACCCGTAGTTCAACAACCGCGCTCATCAATTCCTGGGCCACACTGTCGTGCAGTTCCCTGGAAAGCCGTTTGCGCTCATTTTCCTGCGCTTCAATGACATGCTTCATCATTTTGTTTTGATACAATTTTTCCTGCGTCTGAAATTGTGGAGTCAAGTCTCTCAACATCAACACCCGTGTTCCATGTTCAGAATCAATGGTGTGAAAAGAAGCGGCATAGGGAACCATTCGGTTGCTCTTCGTTTCCAGATACACCTGAAAAGAAGCGAAATCCTTGGATTCTGGCATATTGAAATAACAGTCAAGGCAGGTACGGGGCTCCGTTTCGCTTGTATAACCCCTGCATGTTCCACATAAAGCTCTTTCCTTCCCTTCATAGAGTTGGATGAGGACGTCATCGCCCACAATCTCCTCAGCTGCCGGATTCATGGCTAGGGTATTCCCTTGCCTATCAAAAAAGAAAATGGCTTCCGTACTGTTCTCAAACAACTTCACCATTAGCGCACTCAAAGAGCCAGTCCCTAAAGACAATGTCAATTCACATCACTTCCTTCCCGTTCAACTCTCCAATTCCTCTATGTGCCAAGGCTTCCAAATCACGCATCATGGCTTCGGTCATGAGCTGTTCTTCCCGAAATCCACCAAGCAGTACGCCCGCGACGCGAGCATCATTCCATAGGGGAACAGCCCCGAGACTCTTGAGCTTCTCGGATTGAACGATCGGATAGTTAAACAGGTTGTCTGCCCCCACATATTGATAAATAGATGGAATGAAAACGGATTTCCCGGTTTTAAACACGATTCCTGCTATGCCCTTACCGGATTGCAGCACAATCCGCTTAAAGCGATCATTTAAATTACCGGCTGCATTTTTCCATTTAATTACGTATTGATATTCGGCCGGTTCAACCAGAGCTAGCGCCATGAAATCATAACCGAAATGTTCGCGTATTCGCTCAAGCTCCCTTTGATAATCCATCCTATTATTCATCGCTCTCTCCTAATAGAATTAGGAAAGAAGGCAGAGCCCGCTTTCCTAATTCGATTTATGTCTTCTGTAAAGGATATAACTTCTGCGCACATAATTCAACGGAACACTCCACACATGTACAAGCCGGGTAAACGGCCAGAATGCAAAAATCGCAAAGCCCATAAGTATATGAAGCCTGAAAGACATCGGTACGTCTCTCATCAGAGTCGGGTCAACACGGAATATGAATAAACCGCGGAACCAGATCGAGATCGTCTCCCGATAATCGAATTCCGGCTGTACCGCATTCGTTACGAGAGTCGCGAACATCCCCATGCATACAATGGCCAAAAGCAATACGTTTACAATCAAATCAGACGCTGTACTTAAACGGCGCACATTGCGCATTGTAAAACGACGAGAGGTAAGAATCAACATACCGAGGAATGTCATCGCTCCAAATATTCCACCAACATAAACTGCTCCAATATGATACAGATGATCGTTTACACCCAGTGCATGCATCCAGGTTTTTGGTATGCCCAAACCGGATACATGACCCATAATAACTGGGATAATACCCAGGTGGAATAAGAGACTTCCGATCATCAATTGTTTTTTTTCAATAAACTCACTTGATTTTGCTGTCCAATTGAACTGGTCGTTTCTATAGCGGAAAATATGCCCTACAATAAAGACCACCACGCACATATAAGGGAAAATAACCCATAAAAACTGCTCTAGCATCATCATTGCGCGGCTGCCTCCTGTTCTACGCAAACTTTAAGCGTTTCACGCAGTCCCTTCACCAAATGAAAATACGGGCTTTTCATTTTTTCCAACGCTTTAAGCAAATGATATGTGCCGTCTTCCAAGATCGCGATTGGCATGCGGAAGTTTTCTGTCGTCTTCGGATCTTGCGACCATTCGGCGGCATACAGAAATTCACACATGAGCGGCAGGTAATCTGGCAGCTCTCCATCTGGCATTTCAAGACCATACATCTCGTATAGCACCTTTAACTTGACCAACATTTGTCCCCGTTCTTTTGCATCTTCGAATTTAAAGTAAGTCATATATAGTGCACAATTCTTTTGAAAATCAAAGGTTTCTGTATACATTTCCTGAATCTCTTCCATACTGAACTCTTGCATAAGGGACCAGTAGGTGTTCGCATACGTATATGCCGGATGGTTTGGATCAAACGATGTTTCCAGAAAAGCCGGATGAAAATCCAGCTTTTCTGGGTACATGAGTTGCTGGGCGAAAAACCCGAATGATGGCTTGCATTCATACAGCTTCGCTACATTAATCACGCCAAATACCCCCGTAGAAGTTTTCTTCATACATTTCTTTGCCCGTTTTCAAGGGCTCTTCCATCCCCATTGAACTTGCCAGACTACAGCCATCACATCCAGAGCCTGAACCCATGTTTCCCATGGTATCGCCGTAACCAGCAGATCCTTGAGCTCGGTACGGGTTCGAATATCCTTCTTATGCGATGTCGGAATGACGAAACGATCCTCATACTTGGCAATCGCCAGAAGTCGATACATCTGCTCGGTCTGCCGCGGTGTCATGCCGATGCGCTCAAGACGGCTTTCATCGAAAGATTGTCCTGTGGACTGGGCACGCATATAGGAGCGCATCATAGCCATTCGCTGCAAGGATTCCTTCACGGTTTGCGTGTCGCCCGCCGTCAGCATATTGGCAAGATACTGAATGGGGGTGCGCATCTCTTCGATAGCCGGAAAGATCATATCGGGATTCTCAATCGAGTCTTTCCCTTCAAAGTAATTCATGATCGGACTAAGTGGTGGCACATACCAGACCATAGGTAATGTGCGG
>NZ_WUDQ01000412.1:0-3345 GCF_009827695.1 Paenibacillus sp. OT2-17
AACGCAATCGGTAAATGTTTCCAATGAATAAGGTCTTTGCTCACCGCATGCCCCCAATGCATCGGTCCCCATTTCGTCCCATAAGGATGATACTGGTAAAAAAGATGATATTCACCCTTATAATAAACCATTCCATTCGGGTCGTTCATCCAGTTAGCCTCAGGCGAAAAATGAATCTGATTACGGTAAGGTTCATCGTAATAACCAAGATCCGCTGCAAAGGCGGGAGTTAATGGTAAACTAAATACCATAAAGCAAATAAGCAGCATACTTAACTTCCTCTTCACCATCTTTCACATCCTCTTTTAATATTTTGAACACCTAGTGTTATTCTTAACGTCACAAATAAAGCGTTTACATTTATCTCTATAACTCAATTTCTTATGTTTACGCTGCTTTGGTCACAAAAATCCGACGAGGTCCGGCCAAGGATAACTCCCTGACCGGCACGTTTTAAGCCAAAACACCAAATGCGTACCCAATAATGCCTACCGCGAATAAAGCAAAAATCAGAGCGATTGCGTTCACTTTCTTTTTCAGTAGCCTCATACATAAAAATGTCAATAATAGTGGTAAAAGTCCGGGCATCAATTGATCCAAAATCATCTGAACGGTCGTAATAACCTCTTTTCCATCCGTTCACACATATCTTGATACCACCAGCGGCACATTCAGGGTGGTCCATTTGGAAACAAGTGCGCCCATAACGAAAAGCCCCAGTATGGAGGCTGACTCCGTGAGTTTTTGCAACCGGTTTCCAGACATATCGGAGACAATCTCCGTACCTTTGTGATAACCGTATTTCAGACCGTACCATTTCGTTGCCAAGCGTGCAGTGTTAAAGAGAAGGAAGAAAAGAACCGGTCCGACAAGGCTGCCGGATAAGGCGATTGAGGCTCCGAGTGCAGCCAGAACCGGGCGTAAAGTCCCCCAGTAAATGGGGTCACCCACTCCCGCAAGGGGTCCCATTAAACCGACTTTGACTCCACTTATGGTGGCATTGTCAATCGGCTGGCCGCTTGCTTTCTGCTCTTCCATCGCAGCCGTTACACCCATAATAGGCGCCGAGATAAACGGTTGAGTGTTGAAAAATTCCAGATGTCTTTTCAATGCCTCTTTTTGATCTTCTTTCTTGCTGTACAGCCGCTTAATCGCAGGGATCAAGGTGACACAGAAACCGATCGACTGCATTCGCTCAAAATTGAACGAGCCTAACAGGAAGCATGAACGGACAAACATCTTATTTAAATCACTTTTAGTCAGCTTCTTTTCTTTCATAGTGCTCTCCTCTCCCTTCAGGTAGTTACTATAACTCTTCAATTTCTTCCATCTTCTCATTACGCTGGTTGTATTTTGGGCTCAGCTGGATGTAAAGCAGAGCCAGAACCGCGCCAATGACCCCAAAACCAACCAGATTAATGCTGGTAAAAGCTGCAATGACAAAGCCCAGAAAGAAGAATGGCATCAGGTATTTGGCTGCCATCATATTAATGACCATCGCATACCCTACGACTACGATAAAGCCGCCCGCAATTTGTAGTCCTCTGGTGATAACCTCCGGAATTGCGTTAAGCATAGCAGTCACCAGGCCCGTTTCTGCGGCAACTGCCACCAAAACAGCGGGCAAAGCAACGCGCAGACCTTGCAAAAGT
The DNA here is from genome assembly GCF_009827695.1 of Paenibacillus sp. OT2-17. Classification (NCBI taxonomy): domain Bacteria; kingdom Bacillati; phylum Bacillota; class Bacilli; order Caryophanales; family Paenibacillaceae; genus Paenibacillus; species Paenibacillus sp. OT2-17. Next base: position 1,653 of record NZ_WUDQ01000412.1, read on the forward strand.
AAGGCAATAAAGTGACATAGCTCAATTCCTTTGAAATTTGCAGATTCCGCATACTTATCAGCTAAATGCTGGAAGAAGACAGTAATCGTCCTGACAAAAATGGTAAGCACTTGTCCGGCGGCTGCAATTGGAATCGCAACGGCAATTCCGGCGCCGATCGATTGATGGCCGACGATGACCAAAATGGTTGAAACCACGCTGGCTAGAGCAGCGTCTGGTGCCATGGATGCTCCTACATTCATCCATCCCAAAGCCATTAATTCCAGAGTACCGCCAAGTATAATGCCAGTTTTGAGATCGCCAAGGACAAGGCCAATCAACGTACACGCAATCAGAGGACGATGGGTTTGCCCTTCATCTAGAACGCTACCCATGCCACATATGGCCGCTACCAGTGTTACCATTACAATTTGAAAAACAGTCATTTCTATAACTCCTCTCTAGTTGCCGCCTGGTATTTACGATCACATATCCTGCAGTTTGGTAATCAAGTTGATTTTCGGATCACTGGCTACTTTTCTGATTTCCAGCTCAATGCCTTTTTCATGCAGCTTTCGAAATGCATCTACATCCTGTTGGTTTACGGATACCGCCCCGGTAATCTGCGTCTTTCCTTCCTTAAAACACATTCCTCCAACATTCACCGAGCGGATGGGTACTCCCCCTTCCACAACCCGCAGTACATCCGTAGGGTTGGTAAAGAGAAACAATGTTTTAAAATCACTGTATTTGGGGTTATTATAAGCCTCTATCGCTTTGTTAATCGTTACGACATACGCCTTAATTCCAGGCGGCGACACCTGAAGCAATAAGGTTTTGCGTAATGTATCCGCTGCGACTTCATCGCTAACGGCGATAATCTTATTGCACTTCGCTTCTTTCACCCAAACGGTCGCCACCTGACCGTGAATCAGACGGTCATCAATACGAACTAATGCAATTTCCATTCTATAATTCCTCCTCTAATTGACTGTTTCGAATGGCACGAAAAGACATCATGGAATCGTGCCCTGCATGGATCGCTAAATTTACCAAATTCTCCACTTGTTCAATTCCTCTGTTTGCAAGAAGGTCAACGATCATTGGCAGGTTTACTCCTGTCACAATATCCATTTTTTCATGGTTAACTGCAATTCGGCTGGCAGCATTATAAGGACTGCCGCCGAATAGATCAACAAGGAAGATAACACCGTCCGTCCAATCCAGCGATGCCAACGCAGCCTTATATTTCTCTACAAGTCCGCTGACACTTTCACCTGGTTCAAACGTAACACCTGCCACATTATCCAATTGGCCGAAAACCATTTCTGTTGACCTCAGTATTTCTTCAGAAAATTTCCCGTGTGTCCCAACAATTACACCGATCATCTGTCTCACCCCCTTTGTTTCTCTCCACATATCTATGATGCAAGTTCTGTGCCAAACTTCTGTATAGATCAGAGGAAATTTTGTAAACAACAAAAAAACCCCCGTTGCGTCGGAGGTTTTTTTCCAGTCTGAACAGATCATTATTTATCAATCTCCACTGCTTTCATACACATATGAAAGCGTTTTATACTCTTTGGCCATTACTGTGGAATAAAGTTATATACTTCGCTCAACATTTCGCAAATATAATATTTTTCGTCTTCAGAAAGTATAAGATTCATACCAGAAACAAATATGCTGCATGAACGGTTTACCACCTCGAATA
>NZ_WUDQ01000413.1:0-3334 GCF_009827695.1 Paenibacillus sp. OT2-17
CGCTATCCGAGGCCAGATGGCTCGCAAGCACCGCTGAAGCCTGCAAATGGGCAGAGCTGACGGATTCCAGGGCCAAATGGTTGGACTGGACAGCCTCTTCTGCCAAATGATTGGCTTGCACCGCTTCGTCTGTGATGTGCCACGACTGGACTGAGTGGGCAGACAGTTTGGCGGCAGTCACGCCTTCATCCGCCAATTTGTCGGACGTAACGGACTCATTCTGCAAAGCATCAGTCGATATCGCCTGTGAGGAGATATGCACATCCTGAATGGTTCCCGTTTGCAGATGATGCGACTGGATGGACTCCGGTGCGATATGCACGGATTTCACTGCCCCTTCTGCCAGCGCTCTGTCCTGTACTGCACCCGTTGCCAAGTGCCGAGTGTGTATCGCTTGCGTGGACAGATGTGGAGGGCCAACGCTTCCTTCCGCGAGATGCGTCGCTTGCACCGAGTGTGCCGCCAGCTTTTCTGAGGTGATGCTTTCTGCTTGAAGCGCACTACTGGATACGCTATCCGGGGCCAGATGGCTCGCAAGCACCGCTGAAGCCTGCAAATGGGCAGAGGTGACCGATTCCTGGGCCAGATGACTGGACTGAACGGCTTCTTCTGCCAAATGTTTGGCTTGCACCGCTTCGTCTGTAATGTGCCACGGCTGGACCGAGTGGGCAGACAGCTTGGCGGCAGTCACGCCCTTATCCGCCAGTTTGTCGGACGTAACGGACTCATCCTGCAAAGCATCGGTCGATATGGACTGTGATGCGATGTGTTCCCCCTGAATGGTTCCAATTTGCAGATGATGTGGCTGGATGGATTCCGGTGCGATGTGCACGGACTTCACTGCACTCTCTGCCAGTGCTCTATCCTGTACTGCTCCAGCTGCCAGATGCCGAGTGTGCACCGTTTGCGCAGAAAGATGTGAAGGGCCGATGCTGCCTTCCGCGAGGTTCATTCCTTGTACCGAGCGCGCTGCCAGCTTTTCCGAGGTGACGCTTTCCGCTTGAAGCGCACGACCTGACACACTATCCGGGGCCAAATGTCTCGTGAGCACCGAGGAAGCCTGTAGATGCACCGAGGTGACCGCTCCTGCAGCCAGATGTGCCGAATCCACGGCCGCCACAGCCAAATGGTTGCTTTGTACAGCTTCGTCCATAATATGTCCGGACTGCACGGCATGGGCAGACAGTTTCGTGGGAGTTACGCTTCCCTCCGACAGTTTGGCAGAGGTGACCGATTCATCCTGTAAGGCCGGAGTCGCTATAGCCTGCAATGCGATATGCTCTCCCTGAATGACCCCGCTTTGCAAGTGCTCCGATTGGATGGATTCGGGCGCAAGATGTGCAGACTTCACAGCATTCTGGGCTAATTCCGTCTCCTGTACTGCTCCTGCTGCCAAATGCCGAGTGTGTACGGCTTGCGCAGCCAAATGTCCGGGACCCACGCTATTTTCCGCCAGATTGGGAGCCTGCACAGCACGGGCCGCTAGCTTCTCAGAGGTGACACTTTCCGACTGAAGCGCATGACCGGATACACTGTCGGGGGCGAGGTGTTTGGTTTGGACCGATGCAGATTGCAAATGATTAGAGGTGACTGATTCCGGAGCGAGATGATTCGCCTCCACCGCTTCAACAGCCAGATGGTTACTCTGCACCGCTTTATCCGTAATATGCCACGGCTGCACGGAACGAGCAGACAGCTTAGAGGAAGTAACACTACCCTCAGCTAACTTAGGAGCCGTAATCGCCAAATCATTGATTTTATCCGTGGCCACACTTTCCGGCGATAGTTTCAGCGAAGTAACAGCATGATCCTGCAAATGATGGGAGTACACCGCTCCGCTGGCCAAATGCGCGGTTTGAACAGCGCCTTCACCTAGTATGTCCGCGGTAACGGACTGTTCTTGCAAAGCCGAGGTTCCAACACTGTCTTCCCCAAGATGTTTGCTCAAAACAGAACTCTGGGCCAGATGGGTCGAATCGACGGATTGAGCCTGCAATGCCTTTCCACCCACACTGTTGTCGGCAAGGTGGTTTTCACGAATTCCCCCCGTTGCAATGTGTACGTGTGTAATGGCTTGAGAGGCAATCTTATTTCCGGTTACCGCCCCTTTGCCAATTTTAGGTTCTGTCACTGCTTCGTCAGCGATTTTGTCAGACTTAATCGCGCTCGAAGCAATGTGATTTTCCTTGACAGCATGATTCGCCACATGGTGTTCCAGAACTGCTCCCTTCCCTAATTTCTCGCTCGTCACAGCCCCGGAATGCAAATGTTGCTCCGTAACCGCCTCCGATGCAATATGATTCTTTCGAATGATTTCGGACTGGAGATGCAAGGAAGAAACTGCCTCCGGAGAAATTTGTGGACCTTGTATGGCTGCTGTAGCAATATGTCTGGTAAGTACCGCCTCATCGGCAATTTTGTGTGGTAATATGCTCTGATCCGATATCTTGGATGAAGTGACGGATTGATCGACAATTTGCAATGAGCCTACAGACTGATCTGCCAGTTTATTGGACTGAATACTCCGATCCGCCAGATGGCGGGCTGTCACTTGGCCCGTTCCAAGCTGCTCTTCCCCAATGCAGCCAGGACTCAGATGCTTTCTTTCAATCGCTCCAGCCTGAATGTGTACACTGGTAACTGCCTCCGACTCCAGATGACGCCCGCTGACAACGCCTTCCTCCAACTGTTCCTTGCCCACAATTCCATTGGATAGCTGCTTGCGATTAATCGAACCGGGGGCCAGATGCCTTGCATGAACGGCATGCTCTGTCAGGTGTGCACTCTCAATGCTGCCAGCTTGGATTTTAGCCGCATCCACAGCCCCATCCCGCAGTTTGGAAGTGGTCACAGATTGATCGCCCAACTTGGAGCTATCGACAGCTTCATTAGCCAAATTGTTCGATTGAATCGTACCACTGCGAATTTTATCAGAGGTAACCGCCTGATCTTGAAGCATATCTGAAGATACGATCCATTGCTTGAAGTGACGACTCTCAATGGAGCCATTCGCAATATGATCGCCGCTGATAATCTTATCAGCCAGCTTTTCTGGAGTGATGCTACCATCTCGAAGTTTTTCACCACCGATAGAGCGATCCTGCAATTTACTGCCTGCCACAGATGCGTCCGACAGATGTTCCACCGTAATGGAGTCCGGGGCAATCTTCGAAGAAGTCACAGCACCGTCGGCTATCTTAATCGTTTGAACGGCATAATCCGCCAGAGATTCCGTGTGGATACTCTCTTGCTTCAGCTTGCTGGAATCTATGGAAGCGGGAGCGATCTTCTCACCCGTTACAGCGAGATCGCTCAAATCGTCTGTATAAATGAA
>NZ_WUDQ01000414.1:0-3322 GCF_009827695.1 Paenibacillus sp. OT2-17
TTTATAAGTAAGTGCATTCTGCGCCGCTGTCTCCAGCAGATGCCCTTCGTCAAAGACGATAGAACTGTGCTCCGGCAGTAACGGCAGCTGACCCTCACGCTTTCTCGCTTCATAGGTCCATACATGCTCCATATAAAAATCATGAGAGCAGATCACCAGATCCGCTGCTTTGCGGTAATGATCACGGGACAACGTCTGTCCACAACGATGCCGCTGATGGCAAACGAGACAATCTTGAAATACATCCCAGCCCAGTCTGCTCCACTGTCCGTCCGTTAGCTCGGGATACTCTTTGCGGTTCCCGTAAGGGGTAAAGGATTGTAGCGTATCCGGAAAATGGACAAAATCCGGCAGGTCCTGATAGATATCACGGAACACATCCGCGTCATCATCCAATCCGCCTCGTACGTTATCCAGCTTGTTCAGACAAATATACTGATCTGGCGACTTACCCAGTCGGGCATCAATCGTCAGGCTCAAATGCCGCGCCAGCTTGGCGATATCCCCCTCCGGTTTCACCAGTTGTTCAATCAACGACTCGTCCGCGCATGCGATAATCGCGGGCTTTCTCATGTACCGGGCATATGCAATAGCGTACAGGAGGTACACCAGCGTTTTGCCTGTGCCCACACCTGCTTCCGCGAAAATCGTTTTCTTTTCCTTATAGGCACGCTCCAACTGGAATGCCATATAAATTTGTTCATCCCGAACCTCAAAGCCGACTTCAGGCAAAACTTCATAAAATACATCCGCAATCCAGTCACTTGCCTGCTCAATAAACGGCTTGGACGGATCAAAGGCAAAAGGATAAGTAGTCAATCGGGCTGTGCCTCCAATTCGTTCATAATGTGCATCCTTTCATTATAACGCAAAACAAGCTAAAAAGAACATGGAAACTGTGCGAACAGCTTACATTTTTTTATTTCGACGTGAAATTCTATAAATAAAGGACATCAGGGTTCGTTTGTGTGAGTATGCTACGAGGAGGATTTGGCGAAGGATTTGGTGGAGAAAGCTTGATAAGAGATAGGTTAAGCAAGGGAAGTATTCATAGCATAATGAGAAAACAAAGAAACCAGCTAATGCTTTCAGGCACTGGCTGGTTCCATGTTTACTTTTGCTTCATCAAATCTGGAATTTGTTCAAGAAGCCGTTCTCTCGTGATGGCATCATCAAAATTCCATGAGCTGTCGAGTGTATATACCCGTTTGTTTTGAACCGCGGGAATGGTCTTCCATATTTCACTGTTCATCAGATTATTAGTAACTGCAACTGTTTCTTTACTCTGATCCGACAGAATAAATAGTTCATCCCCGATAAATGCAGGAAGCACCTCGTTAGAAATGGTAGCAAAGCGCTCTTTTTTATCAATCAGGTCTGTTTGTACCTTGGGAGCCGGTTTAAAGCCAAGCACATCATACAAGGACACGGATGCACCCTGATGTCCCATAACATACAGGTTCTTCCCCATAACTAACAACACTGTCGCTGTCTCTCCTGGCTTAATGTCAACATCCAGCTTGGCCTTCATTTGTTTGGCCTTCTCGTCATATAAGGTTTTGAATTGGTCTGCCTCTTTAGTTTTTCCAAGAAGTTTACCTAGCTCCTGCATACGTTCAAAAGTTGCCTGGTCGGAATGAAGAGCCACGGTAGGTGCAATTTTAGCTAACGTATCAATCGCCTTTTCATCCCAATTGTCGTGAAGAATAAGGTCCGGTTTCAGCATCGTCACTTTTTCCAGATTCACTGGGTAGCCTACATCGGTAATATCCTTGGTAAGGTCCGCATACACAATTTGTGACTGAATGACACTCAGACTCGCACCTGCTGGACGTACACCCAAGGCAAGCAAATCCCCCGGATCACTGCCTACATAAACGATCCGCTGTGGATTTACCGGAATCGTTACTTTACGTTTTTGAGAGTCTGTATATTCTCGGGTGGTCGGCGTTGTTGATGCCTCTTCCTTTTGAACCGTGCTGTTTGCAGCCTGTCCTGCTGTAGGGGAAGTTTGGGCAACATTTCCTTGAGAGCTACAAGCTGATAGTACAACGGCTATAATGAGCAGTACTCCCGCCAGTATAGGGAGTTTGGTCGATTTTTTTACATGTAGCATATGGATGTATCCTCCAAGTTATATAGTCTATAGAAAATGATAATCATTATCATTCACTTAATATTACATAATAGACCCATCTCCTGCAACGGAAATTTCCTTAATTCATGATATTTGAAGCTACTGGAGTGAAGGACAATTGCTGCTCATGTGCTGCAACTCCTTTTTATTCACAACAAAGGTGTTGGTACAAAGATCGTGGAGTCCCTGTTTTTTGGCAGTAAAAGCAACCACAATATAAATAATATGAGCAATTACAAAAGAAATGGCTTTAATCCAATAACGTCCTGAGGCATGTAAGAATCCAAGACGCTTTCCTTCCTTGTCTACAACGATTAAAGAGAACACCAGCTTACCCGGTGTTGCTCTTACCTTCGATGATTCCCATAACACACAGTACAACCATGGCACTACGAGCCATAAGATCAGCGGCCACAACATAAGCAGTACTTGTATGAAACCCGTCTCCTTTATGCCCAGAAGATCTGGATAATGTAAATTGCGCCTCCTACTAAAAGGACTATGGCAGTAAGGATGATCAGATCAATCACAAACGCTGCCGTTCTTATCCAAAATCCTCCGTATATTCTTTTTGTACAATCACTTGTTGCTGTCATGATATGTATAACTCCTTTTGCAAATGAGATTTAAAATCCAGTTTATTCCTTTACACAAAAAGATATCATACGGTTACCCACCTATATTGTCAATTTACGAGTAAATGCTCTTAAACAAGTAAAAGGACCTATTTCCATGCATCAAAATGAAAATTTTCATAGGAGTTAAGAGCTTATATCAATGATTTTTCTCTGATTGGGTACAAAATAAGCTCAGCCACAATCTCTTAACCCCCTATAAGTAGTACTTTGGCATCGAAATAAATCCAGCCTTTTCATGCATAAAAAAACAGCGTATATGTAAATGAAATTACACACACGCTGCTTCACAATTCATTCCGTAAATCTGACAAACGACCGTATGATTAAAATGAGTTCGTTCTTGCACGCTTATACACTATATTTTTTTGCATTCAACACTAAACAAACCTTCTTCTCCGCGCAGCTTTGCCAATGCCTCGACAAAGAAATAATCGCCATAGATAATGGGAACGTTGATGTATTTTTGCTCAGGATAATGTACAGTCCCGTTCATCAGCAATCCCTCATGCTCCTCGCCCCACGCCGTACATGTATGATGCAAGCCCTC
>NZ_WUDQ01000415.1:0-3305 GCF_009827695.1 Paenibacillus sp. OT2-17
CAGCGATTGATTAGGGATGTGTTTACACCTGAACAGGATGAACTGGTTATTGACAGTGAAGAGCAAGCAAAGGACGCAGAAATAATGCTGCAACAGATTGGTCCTGCGAAAGCTCATGTAAGTATATTTCGTGGTGCAGAAGAAACAATTTTTAAAGCTTATGGCATTCATGAGCAGCTGGAACGCGATTTTGCGCGAAAGGTATGGTTGCAGGGCGGCGGTTATATTGTCATTGATCATACGGAGGCATTAACCGTCATTGATGTGAATACGGGGAAGTTTACGGGAGGCAGTAATCTGGAAGAGACGGTGACCCAGACTAACATTGAAGCAGCCGAAGAGATTGCCCGCCTGGTACGTGTGCGTGATATTGGTGGTATCATCATCATTGATTTTATTGACATGGAACAAGAGGAGAATCGTCGGGAAGTATCCTCTGTGCTGGAAGCAAGATTGAAGAAGGATCGGACCAAATCTTATGTTGTCGGTTGGACGCGGTTAGGTTTGCTGGAAATGACCCGTAAAAAAGTGCGTGAGGAAAAGACGCTCGTGTAGAGCGGTGCGAAACCAAAAATCATTTTAAAACTAAAGGTTGAATGTGTACAAAGCTTGTGCTACAATCATTTAGTATGTGTGATGCGTAAGATTGGCTGCACATGCTGTAACCGCTCCAATCAGGTACTGAAGTGCAGTATCCTAAGGGAATCTGTCACCTGCTATTAGGCGAGTCTGAGACATAAGGAGGTGCAAGCAAATGTACGCAATTATCGAAACAGGTGGTAAGCAATACAAAGTTCAAGAGGGCGACGTATTGTTCATCGAGAAGTTGGAAGCTAATGATGGTGAAACTGTAACGTTCGATCGTGTTCTGGCAGTGTCCGGCGACAATGGCTTGACAGCAGGTACACCGCTTCTTTCTGGAGCTTCTGTAACAGCTAAAGTTGAGAAGCATGGTCAAGGTCAAAAGGTCATCGTATACAAATACAAACCTAAAAAGAACTACCATGTGAAGCAAGGTCATCGTCAACCGTACACGAAAGTGACGATTGAAAAAATCCAAGCGTAAGAGGGTGCGATAAGTGATTATCGTGCGTATTACACGACTGGAGGATGGCAGCATACAGGGGTTTTCCGTTAAAGGGCATGCGAATTTCGCTAAATCTGGCGAGGATATCGTATGTGCTGGCGTTTCAGCGGTAACGGTAGGAACTGTCAATTCGATTGGAGCTCTTACGGACGTTGAGATGGAAACGGAAATGGAAAACGGCTTTTTAAGCGCGTATCTTTCTCCTGAAAGTTATCATGATGCGAACGCACAGGTTCAACTGTTGCTGGAGTCCATGGTGATTATGCTGACAAGTATTGCTGAATCATACGGTAAGTATATTCAAATAGAAAATAATCAAAGAAGGAGGTAGACATCATGTTGAAATTGACATTGGATCTTCAATTATTCGCATCGAAAAAAGGTGTAGGTTCCACAAAAAACGGACGTGACAGTAGATCGAAACGTCTTGGAGTGAAACGTGCTGACGGTCAAGCAGTTACCGGCGGTAGCATCCTGGTTCGTCAACGCGGAACGAAAATTCACCCGGGCACGAACGTGGGCATCGGTAAGGACGACACTCTGTTCGCGAAAGTGGACGGCGTTGTGAAGTTCGAACGTTGGGGCCGTGATCGCAAAAAGGTGAGCATCTACCCGATCGACGTTGCTCCAGTAGCAGCTACTGTAGAAGCTTAATAGCGGCTTAGACACGCTGAAAAGCCTCCGGCACTTTTGTCGGAGGCTTTTTTGCATGATGGTAATGAACTGGAAAGTTAGTCTGTGCTATACTGGATTAAGGTTCTTTAATAATCCATTTAATTTCGCAGAACGGAGAGAAGCCATGTTCCAGCGGATAAGAGCGCCTTATCTGGCGTTGGGTTCCATTCTGATTCCTTTGGTTTTTTCACTGCTCTATCCTGAAGTATTAACGATTATCTTATTAGCAGTATGGTCTGTAGTTGCTGCATGCTTTGGTATGTGGTATACGCAAAGACAGGTTGAGTATGAGCGGAAAGCTGCTTTGCGTTCTTTTGAGCGTACAGCGATTTCAATGCTTAACCATCATCGGCATGACTGGATGAATGACTTGCAGGTGCTTTATGGATATATTCGTATGAATAAGCATGATAAATCTGTTGCTTATGTGGAAACAATAAAAGGGCGCGTGGCGGAAGACAGTAAAATATCTAAGTTGGGTATTCCCTCACTGGTGTTTTATTTGCAGTCTTTTCGCGTGAACGCCGGTAATTTACAGTTGTCGGTACAGGTTGAGGAACAGTTAAAGTTAGACGCTGTCATGTCTCCCGAAGACGGCGAGTCGCTTGCCTCGGCCGTCATAGAAACGGTGCGTGCGTATCAATATGGCGGGGGCCGGTCGTCCTGGGGAGAAGTGCGCAGATTGACACTTTTTTTCGGTATGGATCAGAATGATGTTATCGTCCGTTTTGAAGGAAGTGACATACCTGCGGATTTGAATATCCTAAAGCGGGTCAGATCCGTACTCGGAAGTGAACGCATTCGAACAGAGAAGCTCCCTACGGGCGAAATGTTTCAAATTCGGATGCAGTGCCAGACATAAGGAAGGTGTAACCATGTTTGTAGATAAAGCGAAGATTTTTGTTAAAGGCGGTGACGGTGGGGACGGATTAATTGCGTTTCGCCGTGAGAAATACGTTCCTGAAGGTGGCCCAGGTGGTGGTGACGGAGGGAACGGTGGAGACGTAATTTTCCGTGTAGATGAGGGTTTGCGTACCTTGATGGATTTTCGGTACCAACGTCATTTTAAAGCCCAACGTGGAGTGAAAGGTCGTAACAAAAGCCAACACGGAGCCAATGCGGAGCACATGATCGTACGTATACCACCGGGAACGGTCATCATAGATGATGATACTGGTGAAGTAGTAGCAGATATGACACGTCATGGTCAACAAGTCGTCGTAGCTAAAGGAGGACGCGGAGGACGCGGGAACATCCGTTTTGCTACACCGAATAATCCAGCGCCTGAGTTGGCTGAGAACGGCGCAGAGGGACAAGAACGTTATATCACGCTTGAGTTAAAAGTAATGGCTGACGTAGGTTTGGTCGGGTTCCCTAGTGTAGGGAAGTCTACCTTGTTGTCGGTTGTATCTTCCGCAAAACCGAAAATTGGGGCATACCACTTTACAACGATTACTCCGAATTTGGGCGTTGTGGATGTGGGTGATCATCGTAACTTTGTGATGGCGGATTTGCCTGGTTTGATTGAAGGAGCTCATGAAGG
>NZ_WUDQ01000416.1:0-3305 GCF_009827695.1 Paenibacillus sp. OT2-17
GGAGGACCCCTCTCTCATTTTGTCTCCCTACGATTCCGTGTGGAAGGCACATCTGAGGAGAGTTGTGGAGAGCGTGCTGGATGTCGCTCATTTGCCAATTGTCCATAACAAAACGATCGGTAAAAAATCCTCCACCGACATTCATATCGAGTTTGAAGCGGATGACAATCATATTCGAGTGAAAAACGGGAAAGGTCTATTACAATATACCTTTCCACAGCAATGGATTTTGACTCCCGCCAAGGAAGGACGCAGCAAGTTTATTAATTTCGTCACCTTCACTCCGATTGAGCAAGAGTTAACTGCCATCTACGGACTGGCTGGACGTAATTTTGCCAGATTTGTACCGGGCATGGGCCACATTTTTTCCAGATACAGTGGCAAGGTGCTGGAAGAGGATCGGGCCGTGGTGGAAAGCCAGCATCCGCGTCCAATCCCAGAAGCGCTGCGAATGGAGGCACACGTCCCCGCTGATGGACCTCAGGTTCGGTTTCGCAACCTCTGGTATGATTTCCTTGTCAACGATGAGCCTCGTGTACGACTGGGTCCAGAAACTACTTCCTCTTAAATTCGACGATGTAGCTTTGATTGAGCTGTTTTCCACCTTCCGAGATGTTCTGGTACATGGATAAAAACCGGGCGGATGGGCTCCATACCGTTGGGCTGTCATAGGATTGGATATCGGTCGTAACCGGAGTGGTTTTACCCGTGGACTGGTCAAATACATACAGCCCTCTCATGCCTTGCTGATCCTCATCATAAATGGAATAAGCAAGCTTGGACCCGTCGCTGGACCAGCTTCCATGACTCATTAAAGTGCCTTGACCGACGATCCCTTTCTCTTTGCCCTGTTCATCCAAAATGATCATACGGGCTGGTTCGGATGTATTCCATTTCCGTTTTTCAATGGCAATTGACTTACCATCAGGTGACACGGCAAAGGACATGGCCCCCTCTGCAATGGTCACAGCCTGAGGATGATTGAGGGTGAACCGATTCAGCACCGGATACCCTTGTTTATCACTGCCTGTATAAAATATGGCGTTACCCACTTTTTCGACATGAGACATCAATTCAGAGCGATTTGGATCTTGAAAACTCAATTCTTTAGCTTTTCCGTCCAGACCAATCAGCTGGATTTTACCATCCGGTGTGCCTGTAATGAGATCATTCTCATCGCTCCAGCTCACTTCGTTAGTCATATCCAGCTTGCCGATCGATGTAACCTTACCACTGCTTAGTTCCAAAATGTAGCCCTGAATATCATATTTGCTGCTGGTGCTACCTTCAGTAAAAAAGACATGGCGCTGATCCGGTGATACCACAGCAAGTAACTGTGGAGCCTTACGACCTGGTGTTAAAATCCGCTCCTTGTCTGTCTCTACATTATGAATCCACAGCTGGGTTTTACGCTCCACAATCAGCTCTTCGTCGCTCAGCCAAGACCTCGCGTAGACATCCCCCAGCCTGTCGATAGACGATACCACCAGCTCGTCCGTTACTTGCTGCTGGGCTGCATCCGTGTCAATCACAGTAAGCTGTTGCCCCGGTTTCATACCGGATGCTGGATTTGTCTCTCCTGCGCTCTTTATGCCGCAACCGCTGAACAATCCCCCGGCGATTAAGCCGGTCATGAGCACCCCCGTGGCTTTCTGTCTGAAAACTCTTGTACGGGAATCTTCGCGATGAGAGGAGCCGTTCTTTTGCCCATAGCTGCCTATGTTTTTCTTTATCATGTACAACGGCCTCCTTGTTAACGATACCCCCATTTTAATGCCCGAACATCTCATGAATACATCGGATTGTTTCCAAATTGTAAACAAGACACCATTTTAGCCCTGTGCTAACAGTTGGCCGTTTACAGGGAGCCATCGTGAACCAAGAGAGGGAGTCTAAGCGAAAATTCATTCCCACTTACATTTGTATGCCCGTTGTCATTTTCCAACCCACTATGATCTGAAGCTGTAAGCTGCAACTCTCCCCCCATGCGCTCCGCTAGTCTGCGCGCCAGAGGAAGACCGAGTCCCGTACCGCTGTCCTGACGAGATCGATCACGACTTAAGGTAGCAAACGGCTCAAAAATCATGTCCCATTGCTCCCTAGGAATCCATGGGCCGGAATTGCGTATACACACAATCACGGTGTCCTGTTCCACTCGATTCGATAACGTAATCCATCCACCGTCCCAATTGTACTTCACTGCATTATCCAGCAAATTCAGTACAATATGCATCAGATGCTTAGGGTCTCCCCACACCTGGGCAGGAACGGTATCTATCGAAAAATTCAGCCTACGCGCTGCCGCTTTTCCTCGAATACGGCTCCCTGCATCTTCCAGCAACGAATGCAGTTTCACAGCCTCTGTATGCAATTCAAAATCATATTTATCCAGCACAGATAGCCGCAGCGAGTCCTCGACAAGCTCGTACAACCGTTTTGTTTCCTTACTGATACTTTCTCTCGCTTCACGCACCAGTTCAGGATCATCCCCATACATATCCAGTAAATCAGCATAAGCCTGAATAGAGGTTAATGGAGTCTTTAATTCATGACTGATATTTCCAATAAAAGATTTTTGCTGCTGCTCCAGCTCTCTCAAACGCTGAACCGCTTCTTCCAGCCGAAGCTTTTCGTTTTCCAGCGCGGTAATGCTCTCCCGAATCACATGACTCATCTGGAGCATTCCTTCATCCAGCCTTCCCAGCTCGTCCTGCCGCCGCAGCAGTCTGGCTTCTGGATAGTGCCCTGTCGATATCTGCTCGGAAGCGCGAGTCAGTCGTCCGATATCTCTCGTCTGGCGGCTGACATAGCCTAAGCCCAAAATAAAGCTCAATACCAGCACCGCACCCCCTGTCCATAGAAACAACTGGGCAATGGCCTGGTAGAACTGCTGCTGCGCTTCTGTTGAGCTATGAAGCTGTACCACTCCCAGTAAGCCGTCCGGACCTTGAAGCGGAGCCAAATAGGTGACTGCGCTACCTTCCGTAATATACGCAATTTTGCCTTGGAGCGCATAGGAAAGGGCCTGGCTGACATTTGTTCTAAAAGCCAGCGGTAGAGAATTGCCAACCTCATGCCCCTGACCATCATATAAAATAACGCGCATATTGCTGGATACGCCCAGTTCCACTGCGAGTTGGGGCGCCTGCTTCTTCATGAAGCCTTCCGGTGATTGGCGCACTCCCAACAGGTAAGACTGTTTTACACGCATTTCTACAATTTCGGCCTGGCGCTTTAAACTGCGTTCCATTTGGGCTGTCTGGTTAGCGCGAATGACAGTAAGCAAGAGCCAGCTCAGCACCCCG
>NZ_WUDQ01000417.1:0-3303 GCF_009827695.1 Paenibacillus sp. OT2-17
CGGTTCACCGCTTGTGTACCGGTCGCTCGCTCGGCATTTGGCGCGCAGCGGCTTTATCGTTGGCCTTCTCGAACATCCATTTAATAACCGCAATGATAATAGTTTGGAAGGTACTGTCCAAAACCTCACCTATCGCCCCCGGCACCTTCGCATGGCAGCCGACTGGTTTTTTGAAGATGAGAGGTTTAAGGGGCTTCTACAGCCGGGAGGCCATTCGGTCATCGGGCATTCCATGGGGGGCTACACCGCGCTTGCAGCAGCTGGTGGTATCCCGACCTCCTTCCCTACTGAGAGCCCGGATGGGAAGCCGCAGCAGATCGATGTCCCTCATGATTCACGCATCCGGTCCCAGATTTTGCTAGCCCCGGCGTCCGTTTGGTTCCGTAATGAGGGAGCATTAAACAACGTTCGGCTCCCCATTCTCATGTTGGATGCCGAGCGAGACCCTTACGCACTTCCTTTTCACGCGCAGATCATCATGAATAGTGTTGCTGAACCGCAAATGATTCGCTATCGGACGGTGGAGAATGCCGGACATTATTCCTTCCTGACTCCTTTCCCAGCTGAGATGATTTCACTAGACTTTCCCCCCTCGCAAGACCCGCCCGGCTTTGATCGCGTGCAATTTCACGAAACGCTGAAGGCTGAAGTAGTAGAGTTTCTGTTGACTTAACATTAGGAACAATCACTTTCCGTCGAAATCAAATGTTAACTGAGTGTTCGATTAACTAATCGTTACGCTAACTGGGGAATGTTAGTTCAATATCAGGCTGCAACAGCAGCGGCAGTCTAAGACTTTATTTTCACGTCTTAGTCCGCCGCTGCTTACTTTATTGGAACAGTCTAAAACTTATTTTGCGAAGGCTGCCAAATTAATAATTGAAAAACCACATTAGATCAACAACTCCAGTCTAGAACTTTATTTTCAACGAACATCCAGATGAAGTGATCAAACTCCCTAATCTTCGCCTGGATTCTGAGAAATGGGTTCGTATTCATTTCTCAGAGGACAAAGAAACGATACCCGAGTTAGTAATTGGATTTATTGCTAAGCTTTACGATAGCCCGCTTCGTCCCTTTTTACTTAGCAATACTGGCGAGAGGTTGTTTCTGTATTGTTGTAGATCTGATTTAATCTTTTGCATACGAGGTTAACTTCTCCTGCAGGTCTAAACTATGGTGACTACTTGTAGAAACAGGCTCTTGAGCAGCAATTTAGCCTGCTTCTAGCGGTAATTTTCGTTATATTTTCTTTGTAATAGCCTCCAATTTAAACATTTTTCCGCTCGTGAAATAAGATAAATCACAGAATCAAATCCCAAACTGGGAACTCATCTGTGATTTTGCTTTTCTTGAATATTTCGCTTTGGCATGTCTATTTATTCATGTAGAACGATATTTCAATTACGCTGAAATGAAACCACCCACTGGTCTTAACATCTTTCAATCTGTTACTTTTTCAATATCCTCATGTTGTTTTGAATAATAAGTCTCTGAGCACCACTTAATTTTAGGCTCTCTATTCTTCTCATAAATTTTTATTAGTTGGTTTAAAACAAAAATCTTTTGTACAATATTTTCACAAAAAAAGTTGAGCTGTCGTTTATAAAAATTAATATCCTTTTGATAAGGATAGCGATCCTGTTAGTTCCTCTCATATATACCAAGAAGCTGAATATGTAAATTGTATATATCTTTATAATTAATCTTAATCTCCTCCCTTTTCATTTTCGTCATCATTATACCCGTATATGAAAAAACTGATGGACACTTTTTCATCCCAGCTTAACAAATACAATAAAAAACAGGCTTGTTAATTATCTAAATATCCCCGAAAGCTAAAGACAAACTTTTCCTGAGTATCGATGGATGTAGCTTCCAAATAGCAGAAAGAGATTTGAATGAGGGCAACACTCCCCCAAAAACGGTTCACCATTTCACCTACCATCAATAACGTAAAAACAGCCCCGAATTAGGAGATTCCTGCAAACCCTCGCTTATATAGTTATGAAAGCTCAGACAGGAAAAATGGATACGATGAGACGAAAAAAGTAGCCCATCCTCTACCCGAAGATGGACTGCTTTTACTCTATTAGCTTCACCTCCGTTTCGCGTTTACAACGAACTTGGTGAGGTAGGATTGTAATCACATACGAAAGAGACCCTAGTACCTGGGGCTGTATCCATACCGAATCTCTTCACCTCCACGTTTTTGTGTTGAATGATCGGCCTGCGCTTGATCCATTTCTTGAACGTATCTCTAAGGTCAAACTCGATCTGTCAGCGGATCCTCCGGATTAATCCGATGAACCACTTGTAAGCCAGATTCACTTTGGCTTCCTAAATCATTCGGTTATCCAAGAGATTGTATAGGATCTGCAAAAACAGCAAGCGAAACAGCAGCTCCAGCCTTAATTTGATTGACTTTGTTTCCATAAGTAGCAGAACAGCCTCATCACACTATGGAGTGGAGAGGCCGCTTGTGGGGGAATAAATTCATTTCGTCTACAGCGGTTGATGTTGACGATTCCGTGTCCATCAATGGTGATGATGAGCATGCGCATCCGTCACATCGGCTTTGACGGTACATAAAATCGAGCTATCGTGAGCATGCCGTTCGGACATAACTTGTAAGGTCACGTGCCAGATTTCTTTGTGTTCCAGCATGTGTTTGATTTTTTTTAGAATCACTTCGGTTTCATAGATCGATTTTTCTCCGTTAACGACAACATGAGCAGTAAGAGCGTTCATGCTGCTTGTAATGGACCAAATGTGTACATCATGGACTCCCTTAACACCATCTACCCTTCGGATCGAATTGACAATTTCGTTCATATCAACATTTTCGGGCGTCCCTTCCATCAAAACATGCAAGGACGATTTTGTGACAAAGTAACCGCTACGTAAAACAAGTCCCGCGACAACGACACTAGCAAGCGGATCTGCCCAGCCCAAGCCAAAAAACATCATCATAAGAGCTGCGGCAATGGCGCCAACTGACCCCAGCATATCACTGAGTACGTGCAAATAGGCACTGCGCATATTCAGGTTTTCCTTGGTGTCACTTCCACGCATCATAATCCACGCAACCAACAGATTTATAAGCAATCCGATGGTACTGATAATCAACATGCCAAATGTGGCTACTTCCGGAGGATTCATAAACCGCTCAATCGCCTCGTAAAAAATGTAAAGTGAAATGCCGATCAACGTAACACCGTTAAGGGCTGCAGCTAAAATTTCAAATCTCCTGTAGCCGTATGTTTTCCCTGTGTTTACAGCTTTGGAGCCAAATGTGAATGC
>NZ_WUDQ01000418.1:0-3302 GCF_009827695.1 Paenibacillus sp. OT2-17
CAAGGCAGCTTTGGCGCAAGGAGCCAGGATGTCCTTACGTCCTGTGGAGTGAGTCACGTCCACCAATACAGGCAGATGGCTTTCCTTTTTCAAAATCGGAACAGCGGAAATATCCAGCGTGTTACGCGTCCATTTTTCGTACGTACGGATACCGCGTTCAATCAGCATGACTTGCGTGTTACCACGGGAAACGATGTATTCAGCAGCATGAAGGAACTCTTCCATTGTGGCAGCCAGTCCGCGTTTGAGCAGAACCGGAGTTCTAGTTTCACCCGCAGCTTTGAGCAATTCAAAGTTGTGCATGTTGCGCGCGCCAATTTGGATAATATCGATGTATTGGATCGCTTCCTCCAAATGTCTTGGATCGACAATTTCACTGATTGTAGCCAGCCCGAACTCGTCGCCTACACGTTTAAGAATTTGCAATCCTTCCACGCCCAGTCCTTGGAAATCATACGGGGATGTACGTGGTTTGAACGCACCACCACGAAGAATCGGCACACCGGCTTCCTTGAGAGCCGCACCTACTTCGCGAGTTTGCTGGTAGCTTTCCACCGAGCAGGGACCTGCGACCATAATGGAAGCTTTGCCGCCCACCAGCGTATCTTTAACCTTGATAACTGTGCTATCCGGTTGATTTTTGCGGCTGACGATCAGATGTTTTTTGTGTTCTTCTTTTTGATAGTTCAAAGAAGCCTTGAAAATATTTTTGAACAGCTGGCGAATCGTAGCATCGTCAAAAGGCCCACGGTTAGCCGCGATCAGCTTGTCCAGCATTTGTTGCTCACGTACCGGATCAAAGTCAGGTACCCCTTGAGCTTCCTTCAATTTTCCAAGTTGTCCCGCCAGTTCAGCGCGTTGGGACAGCAACTCCAGCAATTGCAAATTTGTAGCATCGAGCTGTTCACGCAGCAGCTCCAAAGAATTTTCATTTGTAGACATACAGTACACCCTTCCCGAATTTAAATTTTTTTTTGTGCTAGCCCATGGACTTTTTTGCAGAAAATAACACAAAAAGGCACTCGTCGCAAGGGACGAATGCCGTGGTACCACCCTAATTACAGAAGTATACATACGAATCGTCAACGTCGTTCAGTCGACGGCAGTAACTTCTGAGCTTGATGCCCGTAACGGGGGCTTCCGGAAACCTCTACTGCGGACAAAGGAATGAATCCTTCTGTCGGTTCAAGGCTCGACTCGGGAGTGAATTTCAACGCGGGATTGCGGTACGCTCTCAGCAATTCGTACCTTTCTGTGGGAATCCGTTAGACGTTTACTTGTCTCCGTCACTGTCTTTGTTCATGGTATTCAAAAGATTTGACCTTATTTTAAACAAAGTAGGTGCAGAAGGCAAGCCCTGATTATCAGGTTCAGTTTTCGCACCGTTTTGAATCGGTTATAATGTGAACAGCAACGGGACCCCCTTGCAATCTAAAAGACGTGATGTCCGAGGAGGAATTATGAGCAAAATCAGAGTATCGGCGGTTCAATATCATCTGCATACGATTGACTCATTCGAGCAATTTGCCCTGCAATCGGAACATTATATCAAAACAGCGGAGGAATTTGGCGCGGAATTTGTTCTGTTTCCCGAGTTTTTTACGACCCAGCTTATGTCGATTGGTGATAGTGAAGGCAAAGCTCTGACGATCAACTACCTGCCGGATTTTACGGACCGGTACCTTGAATTATTCACTTCGTTCGCACGTCGAACCGGGATGCATATTATCGGTGGCACTCATGTAGTTAGGAGAAACGAACGTTTATATAATACGGCACATTTGTTTTACCCGGACGGGCGTGTGGCCACTCAGGACAAAATTCACATTACACCGACAGAGGTGCATGAATGGAATATGGCTCCCGGTGAGGGGCTGAATGTGTTTGAGACGTCCAAGGGCACCATAGCGATGCTGACCTGCTATGATATTGAATTTCCCGAAATCGTTCGCATGGCGAAGGCCAAGGGAGCAGATATTATTTTCTGTCCTTCCTGTACGGACGATCGTCACGGATTTTACCGGGTACGATATACAAGCCACGCCAGAGCGGTTGAAAATCAGGTGTATGTCGTTTTAACGGGAACTGTCGGCGCTTTGCCTACGGTTGATTTTATGCGTGCCAATTATGGACAAGCCGCAGTCATTACACCCAATGACATTCCTTTTCCGCCACGCGGCATTATGGTGGAGGGTGAACTGAACAACGATATGATTGTGACAGCAGATCTCGATTTGCAGCTGTTGTACGATGTGCGCGAGCGGGGCTCGGTTACAACCTGGCGTGACCGTAGAACAGATTTATACACAGACTGGAGCTAATGAAAGGAAATAAGCCATGTATCGCAAAGAATGGTTCATCTTTGACGGCGATCGGCCGCTACGGGCGGTGATTCGTAATTATTCTACAGCCGATTATGAGGGATTGCTGCGTATTCAGCAGGAGAGCTTCCCCCCACCATATCCGCAGGAGCTGTTATGGAGCCGGGAGCAGATTGCTAGCCAGACAGAGCATTTTGCAGATGGAGCGCTGTGTGTGGAAATTGAGGGGGAACTGGCGGGTTCGGTAACCAGCCTACTGATGCATTATAACCCCGAACATCCCCAGCATACATGGGAGGAAGTAGCAGATGACGGTTATATTCGTACGCACTGTGAGGACGGCAAGGCGCTGTATGTGATTGATTTGGCGGTACGTCCTGCTTACCGCAGATTGGGTCTGGGCAAATGGATGATTTTTTCCTTATATCATCTTGTGATTGAACGGAGACTGGATCGTTTGCTGGGCGCGGGGCGTATGCCTAGTTATCAGCATCATGCCGACCAATTGAGCGCAGAAGCGTATGTGGATGCCGTAGTGTCTGGTGAGCTGAAGGACCCGGTATTAACTTTTCTGCTTCGTTGCGGACGGGTGCCTGTTTGTATCCTGCCGAATTATTTGGATGATGAACAATCGCGTAATTATGCTGCCCTCATGGAATGGCGAAATCCGTTTCATACCCATCACTAATTGTAGAGGAGCGTGTCCTATCCTATGGAATATCATCGCATTACTCATATTAAAGACCCCTTGTTTGCGAGCATGCATCAGCTAATGCAGGAAGTATTTCCACCAGAGGAAGTGCTGGAGTACAGTCTGTGGAAGGAACCGCTGGAAGACCCGGGTATTCGTGTCTTTGTTGCGGTACAGGATGATAAGGTAGTTGGTGCAACAGAGTATCGTTATTATGAGGACTTTAATGTAGCTATGACAGATTTTACGATCATCGGACAACCGGGACTGGGCATTGGCCGTTTTCTTTG
>NZ_WUDQ01000419.1:0-3295 GCF_009827695.1 Paenibacillus sp. OT2-17
GCTTGCTGTTTACGCTTACTCTTTTTGCAGGATTAAAAGGTTGGCTCAGCGGGGGGCTGCTGTTAGTCCTGTTAATTGTTACACGCGGTTTGATCGGCGGGTTTATCCCGGCGGTATTGTCATCCTCCCAAGCTTATATGGGAGATGTGACCGAGGGAGAAGATCGAGGCAGTGGGATGGCGATCATTAGCGCAGCCAATGGACTTGGATTAGTATTTGGTCCTGCTATTGCAGGTGCCTTTACTTTAATAGGCTTGCTGTGGCCTCTATATTTTGGGATTGTAATTGCTGCTGTAGCATTTGTAGTGGCCTTGCTGGCAATTCCGTCTGCCAAGCCCGTTATTCAGCAAAAGCCAGCCCGAATTAACCCCTTTCAACCCGGTCTACGAATGTATTTGTTCGCAGGTTTGGTTACGATGATTAGTATTGTGACCATCCAGGTTATTGGCGGATTTTATTTTCAAGATCAATTAGGCCTTTCATCCGAAGAAACAGCAAGAGTGGTTTCCTTTGGACTTATGTTTTCCGGTGCAGCCATGTTGATTGTACAGATCGTTCAGATGAAATGGCTTAAATGGCAACCCAAGCCGATGATTTTGCTCGGTTCTCTGTTCCTTATTGCCGGTATGCTGATATTCCTCATGTCAGCCAGCATGGTTGTTTACTATTTAGCGTTCTTTATGTTTGGTATAGGTACAGGCTTGCTTATGCCTGGATTTATGGCTGGGGCTTCTCTTTCTGTTAGTAAAGAACAGCAAGGGGGAGCCGCTGGTCTGGTGGCCACTGTCCAAGGGATTTCTGCAATTATTGCTCCTATTTTGACAACGACGCTATATCGGGTGGACAAATATATTCCTTTTGCTCTTATAGCAGCTCTAGTAGCTGTTATGGCCATCATTATGTTGGGGGTAAGAAAGAGAAAAGGGAATAGTGAGCTGGTATCTCAGAAGGCCAAATAAATAATAGAGTTGTTTGATGAACCCATAGGCTTCCGTGCTATATTCACGAGAAGCCTATTTTGTTTGCTGGTTTGAATGATAGTCAAAAGGTCTCAATTTGCTAATTCATAAGCTACATAGTTTAGATATCTATTATAATAAGTTTTAAGAAAATTCAGGGAAAGCAGAAGGAAAGTGGGAGGCTCATGGAAATCCAGCAAAAGTGGGTGGTTTTAAACAAAAAAGTACCTCTTATATGCGGACTACGACTGAACTCCTGAGGTGAATGAGAAGGTGAAATCCGATTTAGGGGGGGCTAGTTAAGGAGAAGTTCATAAAATTGGAGGGATGCAGATGGGTTGGGAGTATGGAATTAAAGTCGCAGATGTTAAGGATATTCAAGTGCTAATGGATCGTTTAGCTGAAGCATTGCCTAGGATTGACGGATATCGGATGCAAAGGGATGAGGATGGCTTTGCCCTGCTTCAGAATGATCCCGATTGGCCTGAGGCGCTCCAAGTTTCAGTGGAAGAGGCAAGGAATATTGAAGGGTTAAAAGACGGTGAACTTTATATCTATTGTCTATTTCATATTGGTGGCGAAGATGCGGTGAAGTGGAGGGAAGGAATGTACAGGGTGCTGGAAGAAGAGGAGCGTGCTGCAGAATGGTTCGATCTGTAGCCGAAGAAAGGAGTGGTGAGATTGAGTAAGAAGGACAAAAAAGAGATTCAGACACTAATCTATCGCTATAGTGGTCCACGAGCCAATATTGGATATACTTGGGGATACGGATGAACCAAAGCTGGAGGAGATAATCTTTATCTACGCAGATGACTTTGATATCGTGTTGTCTGCGTTAAAGTCCAAATATCCACTTGACGATCCTGATACGGGGGAAACGTATGAGGCTTTTGATCCCTGTTGGGATAATCCGATTCCGGAGTCGATATGGCATGAGATATTAACAGAATTGGATGCTTGGCCTGCCAAGGAGCCGGAATTGCACATATTTATCGATTCCTTTATAGCTTGGGTCAGAGCACACCTGAAGCGAGCAAATGGTATTATCGTGACTGGAAATCTATAGAGAAAGACAAAGCAATACGTATTTTCGCTACCCCTCGCTTTAAGGTGCGACCGGACAGCAAGATGCTGAGTCGAACACCTCGTTTTTTGCAGTGCTCGCGATTATTTCTCCTTTCCTGATCGGCCTAATACTACAATCTCTATATATAAAAAACAAGCGATTTCCTTTTGAAAGGGGATCGCTTGTTTGGCATCATGCTGATTTTGATTTCTATATTCGAATAAAACACGACATTTAAATAACATGGTGAGTAACTTTAGTGCGCAAACGACAAAATTCGTCATTATTTTTAGTTATTCAGGACGTGGAAACCGTTCTTGTTCCTTAGTACAATGAATAAAAATAACAAGTGATGAAAAGAAAAGTGACAAATACACGAGGAATTACGGATAAGGAGGGACAGGCTGTGGCCGTATACACACTACGTAGATTGATACAAATGATTCCGGCACTGCTTGGTATTGTCGTTATTACATTCATGATCTCAAGAGTGCTTCCGGGTGATCCTGCCGTGATGCTTGCGGGGGAACAGGCTACACCCGAGACGATTGAAAATATTCGAAGCAGCATGGGACTGGATCAACCGAAGTACATTCAATTTTTTCATTATGTAGTTGGATTGTTCCAAGGTGATCTGGGTCAGGCTTATCACACTGGACAGTCAGTGGCAAGCGACTTTGCTACCCGGTTTCCAGCAACCATCGAGTTGGCGCTGGCAAGCTTGGTTATTGCGATTCTGGTGGCAATCCCAATCGGCATCCTGGCAGCAACCCGTAAAGAATCGATTGTTGATCACATTTCACGTGTGTTTTCCTTGATCGGTGCATGTATGCCCATTTTCTGGATTGGCCTGTTATTCATTTATATCTTCTATGCTAAATGGGGCATCGCTCCTGCGCCCATGGGTCGAATTAGCGGTGACATCAATCCGCCGACGCACGTTACGGGACTTTATGTACTCGATAGTTTGATGACCGGTGATTTTGTAGCTTTAAAAAGCAGTTTATCCCATTTGGTTCTGCCAGCAGTCTGTCTCAGTACAGGCACTATGGCGATTGTGGCACGGATGATGCGTTCCAGCATGCTGGAAGTGATCGGTCAGGATTTTGTTCGCACAGCCAGAGCCAAAGGTCTGCGCGAAGGAATTGTTATTTATAAGCACGCACTCATTAACGCCTTTATTCCAACACTTACCGTACTTGGTTTGCAGGTCGGTTACCTGATTGGTGGAGCGGTTATTACCGAAACCATTTTTACCTGGCCAGGAGTG
>NZ_WUDQ01000041.1:0-20715 GCF_009827695.1 Paenibacillus sp. OT2-17
GTCAAAGCTGAAAAGCTTGCAGATGAGATCCTTTTTAGAATGAAAATAGAACAGTTGCACGAAAAAAGCCGGGAACCTCTACATGATGTAGAAGTCCCGGCTTTGCGTGATTTTAGAGCAAATATAACTCTATTCATGTTTGGTATTAAGCGGTTTGAGATTGGCTTCAATAGAGGCACGGCGTGATTCCAAAAATGGCGGTAACGCCAGCGATTCACCCAGAAACTCCAGTTCTTCATCCGTATCAAAGCCGGGTCCATCGGTCGCCAATTCAAACAGAATGCCGTTCGGCTCACGGAAATACAAGGAACGGAAGTAAAAGCGATCTACAAAGCCTGAGTTGGAAATTTGCAGCTGCCCAATACGGTCTACCCACTGTTTGAGCTCTTCCTCAGTTTCAACACGGAAGGCTACGTGATGCACACTGCCACGTCCTGGTCGTTCTTGTGGCAGATCGTTACGCTCTTCCAGATGCACTTCAGTTCCTGTACCGCCTTCACCCGTTTCATAGATGACCACATCCGGTTGTCCGGCAACGGGGGAAGGGTAAGAGCCTTTTTTGCGGAAGCCCATAACCTGTTCAAGAATGAGAATGGTATTCTCCGCTTTAGGAATGGTCAGATGAACCGGCCCAAGTCCTACAATGCCGTACTCGGCAGGGACAGGGCTTTTCTCCCAAGGCGTGCCGCCGCGCATTCCGTTATCATGTTCATCTGAAACGAGGAAGAAGCGTTGTCCTTCAAAATCCTCAAACGAAAGCGCCAAGCGTCCTGCTTGATCCGTAATTTCACCATGCTTTACATCCAGCTGCTCGAAGCGGTTTTTCCAGTAATCCAGTGCCTTGTCATTCGGTACCCGTAAGGAGAGCGCTGAAATGCTGTTATTCCCTGTACGAGTTTGTCCAGCATGTGGAATTTCAAAGAATGTGACTTCCGTACCCGCAGTTCCACGCTCATCTCCGTAAAAAAGGTGATACACACTAACATCGTCCTGGTTCACCGTTTTCTTGATCAACCGAAGTCCCAATACCTGAGTATAAAAATCAACATTTTTAGCCGCCGCCGCTGTAATCGCCGAAACGTGATGCAATCCTAATAGTTTCATGTCATTATCCTCCTTGGTTTTTATATGATTAGGTTTTTCTAAACAAAATAAACAGTCGAAAAACTTTTCTTTATATTTATTATCTTGATATTAAGATATATGTTTTTTGATTGTTTGTCAACTTGAATTTGCACTGGCTCCAAAGACGGACAAAAATAGAAATTCGAAATAATGCAAAAGCAGATACAATAAAGCCCAATATAGATAGAATGAATTTTATTTATTAAGGAGTGTGCTCCATGTATACAGATAAGGATTTGACGATTAGGCCTGTTACAGAAGAAGACCTACACGCCCTTTGGACGTTAACTTTTAAGGAAGAAGCACCGGAATGGAAGCAATGGGATGCACCTTATTATGAACATAAACCACTTTCTTTTGATGATTATTTAAAAGAGAAGGAAAAGCGAATCGGACAAGATGACTTTTGGATCATTGAAGTGGAAGGCAAGGTCATTGGGTCAGTGAGCTACTACTGGGAGCATCAGCCTTCTCAATGGCTTGAAATGGGGATAGGTATCTTTGATTCGCAGTATTGGAGCGGTGGTTACGGTACGAGGGCACTCCGACTATGGATCACGCATTTGTTTAATACACTACCTCTAGTGAGAGTGGGCTTTACAACCTGGTCAGGAAACCATCGGATGATGAAGGTGGGGGAGAAGCTGGGCATGACCCTCGAAGCCAGGCTTCGAAAGTGCAGATATTATAATGGAGAGTATTATGATTCGATCCGAATGGGGCTTTTACGGGAAGAGTGGGAACTGTAGTTGTTCATACAAAGTACCTTTCTAAGCATAAAAAGATGACCTCTGAATTGATCAAGGCCACTGAAAAACTGTTGATTTCCGAAAATACAAAGATTTTAGGGGTACAAATATGTCTCCCTGAACGCGAAACGAGCCTTAGAAGCGATTCTAGAGGCTCGTTTTTCTTTGGATATTCTCTTACTCTCAACAATGGGGGACTTTTTCAGTACCTCGATATCCCCGGGATTGTCTTTATGCTCTCTTAGGTCCAAAAATCATAAAACTGATCGCGGCTAGAACCCAGACACCAATACCGCCGTAGAGCATTATCAAGCCAAAGCCGTGCATAAGTGCCGCATGGACGACGGCTCCAGACGCATCCAGGGAGGAGAGTTCTGGCAAACTCTGCCTGAGAGATACAGTATTTCCGGCGGCTACTTTTTCGGCTACAGACCGCAATTGCACTGCACTGAGAGTCCCGGAAAGGGCACTCTTCAAATAAGACAAAATACCTGCCTGCAAGATGAATCCCATCACAGCGATATTGATGGCTAGACTGATCAATCTAGCACTCATATCTATACCGGAAGCCATGCCTGCACGGGCACTTGGAACAGAGCCGGTGGTCGTGTTGGTCACAGGCGTGTTCGTTAAGCCAAGCCCAATACCAGCCAACAAGGAGCCAGGGAGCATGGTCAACCAACTGGCGTGATCGCTGCCGCTGCCATATTTCATCAAAATGAAGCCCATACCGAGGATGAACAGACCTGATGGAATGACTATGCGCGGCTGGTAGCGGAGCGAAAAACGCTCTGCCAGAGGTGGAATTACCAAGGTGGGCAGCGCATAAGCCAAGAGAGACAGCCCGGCGGCTACGATGCCGTAACCCAGGCCACTCTGGAAATAGATCGGCAGATAGATCATGAACGGCCAGAAACTGAAGTTCATGCCAATGGAGCCAAGGAGAGCGCCGGAGAAATTACGTATCTTGAATACGGAAAAGTCAAACATCGGATGGGCGCTGAGCTTTTCCGCAAATAGAAAAATCATAAAACTTATTGCTACTGCAACAAGGATGCTGATGGATGCTCTGCTGGTAAAGCCGAGTTCCGGCCCTTGCGTGATAGAGTATGCAAGGCCAAAAACTGTCAATGAAAGCGTGATGATGCCGATAATGTCCAGCTTTTTCACCTGCGGATCTCTGGACTCTTCTATGCCACCAAAAACAAGAATCAAAGTGAGGATGGTCAACGGAACGTGGACCAGGAAAACCCAATGCCAGTTCAACACGGCCACGATTATGCCGCCGATGATAGGTCCAAAACCGAGGCCGATACCGAACACGATCCCCCATATGCCAAAGGCTTTGCTGCGTTCTTGTCCTTCCTGAAACCGATGTGAAAGAATTGCTATCTGGCAAATCTGCATCGCACCAGCACCCACCCCTTGAAGAAACCGACTGATGATCAGAACCGATGTGCTTTGCGCCAAGCCACAAATCAAGGATGTAATACCGAACAAGACGAGGCTGATAATAAAAATACGCCTCCTTCCATACCGGTCAGCCAGCGTTCCAACAGCCATCAGAACTGTGGCACATGCAATGGTATAAGCGTTCATAATCCATTGCATATCCTTAAGATCGCCATGCAATACTTTCTCCAGAGTTGGCAGTATCACTGGCACACTGGAAATTTCGAGGCCGAACATCAATGCGGACAAACATATAGCAGCCAATGCAATTATATTTTTGCGGGAGAGGGAGAGGCTCACTGAGAGGTCCCCCCAGACTTTTGTTCACGGTCTGGACATCCGGCAGCGCAACTATAA
This sequence comes from Paenibacillus sp. OT2-17, assembly GCF_009827695.1. Taxonomy (NCBI): domain Bacteria; kingdom Bacillati; phylum Bacillota; class Bacilli; order Caryophanales; family Paenibacillaceae; genus Paenibacillus; species Paenibacillus sp. OT2-17. Next base: position 3,684 of record NZ_WUDQ01000041.1, read on the forward strand.
TATTGCGCCTCATTAAGCGTAACTCGTATACCAGCACCAACCAGCCTTTTTTCGACAATTGTACGATCAATAGCCTCTTCAATATGTACTTCTAAATCTGCTACTGTTCCTACCTTATTAAAAACGTATTTGCTCAAGGGCAGCCATCCTCTCTATCTTTTCATGTTTGGTTCACCTTATCGATATGAGTTTTATTATATAATCTAAATCATTCATTTTACATAACGCAATCAATCCATTATGATGATTATACAAAGTAATTAAATGAATTTCTCATAAAAACGTTAAATTTAAAGGAGGGAATTCAAAGTGGATCATGTAGACAAACAAATCCTCTTTTATCTTCAAAGTCAGGCGAGAATTTCAATGACAGAGCTAGGGAAATGCGTGGGTTTATCCCAACCTGCTGTAACAGAACGAGTTAAAAGAATGGAAGAAAAAGGGATTATCAAGGGGTATCGCACTATCATCTCTCCTGAAAAAATAGGAAAGGATACGGCAGCCTATATATTGTTTCGGACTAGAGATTGCCATGCATTTCTTGATTTTGTTCATACATCTCCACATGTTGCCGAGTGCCATCGTATAAGCGGAGAACACAGTTATTTATTAAAAGTAGTGACCAGCTCGACGCGCACCCTCGAAGAGTTTAGCAACCAGTGCGATAAGTATGGAACCTACACGAGCCTGCTTGTCATGTCGTCACCGATCGATCATAGACTTCTCATTCATTCTCTGGAAGAAGCAAGTGGAGCTGCTCATTCAGAAAAAGATTAAGGATGAAAAAAAGACAACCCCGGATATCCCGAGGCCACTGAAAAAGTCCTAAACTCTAAAGCGAGACAGTTCCTACATAACAGAGGTTACTGTCTCGCTTTTTCAGTATAATTAAAATATCCAAATAAAGGCGGGTGGTTCCGGTGCTTCCGAAACAGCAAAGCATGGTCCTAAGTCCATATATTGAACTATACAATCTGTTGATTCCCAAAGACCATCTGTTACGGAAGAATGGACGAATTGGTGGACTTTAGCTTTATTTATGAGGAACTGAACGAAACCTATTGTCACGACAAGACGAGTTCGAGTTTAACAAAGATGCGGGAATGTACGTATGTAAAGCTGGACATCTGGCGATCCGCAGAGCGCGTGAAGGCAAAAAAGTATAAAAAGCCATGAGCATTTGAAGAAGTTACGTTTCAAGAAAGCGAAAGCTTTAAAGCCAAGGCCAAAGAACGATACAAAATTGAGGAGAAGAATAGTGAACTGAAGCACAGACACGGGTACGATGTAGCTTCCTCCTCGGGTCTGATAGGTATGGAAATCCAGGGGGCTATGGCGATATTCACTGTCAATTTAAAACGAATATTGAAACTGATGGAGTAAACAAGGGCCACATGAGGCGGAGAGCAAGAGAAAAGACGACGGTTCATTCTGTGAATTCAGAATAAACCGTCGTCTTTTTGATTCGTGTTCTTGTTTTTTTCACGAAAGGCTGGTTTTTCGGTGGCCTCGAATTGATCAGGAGTCATCTTTTTATTATTCACACTGGTATTATGGACTTTCTCGGTAAATCTACTCTGATTCTCGAAGTCGTTCCACAATACTTTGTTTGTCGTTCATAGAATAGACCGCTACTGGAATAAGTATCCCAAGCAATAACAGTAAAGGCAATAAGGCTAGAAGTGGCCAGATTATAAAGTGATAGCTCAAAAGCCATAGCAAGTTGCAAAAAGGTTTCACAATCAAAATAGAAAATAGGACTGCCAATAGAATAGAGGTTAGGCTAGTAGCCCAAACATAATATAACCCTTCATAAATCAGCATTCCCCGCAGTTGTTTTTTAGTCATGCCTATGCTCTGCAGCATAGCAAATTCATTGCGTCGGGTCAGTATGCTGGTTAAAATCGCATTTATAAAATTTAAAATACCAATTAGGCCAATAATCAAGCTAAGCAGGCCGCCGATCATTATAATAGTAGTTTGCATACCTGATAAAGCGTCCCTTGATGTGATTTTGGATTCGTAGTTCATCATCGGTTCGATGGTTTCAGTGTAGCGCTTCAAAAAGTTCTGCATGGACGCTTCCTGAGATGAGGATACATTAAAGGCATAACTCATTACAACGGGCTGTTTTACAAGTGACTTGTATATATCCGCAGGGAGGTAGAAGTTATAGCCAGTATAAAGGCGATTCGAATTGGTAGATTTGATACCCACATGGCCAAGCACTGTAAAATTATGCGTTATATACTCTCTATCCAGTGGAGCATCTGCTGTTCCCACATAACTATGCAGAGTAACGTTTTCTCCCACATTATGATGAATGCTTTCCATGTAAGGCTTGTCGTTGTCGCTCAGTTCGACTCCCTCCAGGATATACTTACCAGAAGCCAGTTTCTTAAGATCAAGCTCACCATCAATCAATTGCAGCCGATGTAGTGGTAAATCTTCCAGTCCATACACTTCTACAAGGAAGTTGCCGCGAGCGTCAGTGTTTTGGGTATCATCTATGATTCCTTTTGTATTCTCAGCAGTGAGAGCTGTTAGATCACCGTACAATCGGCCGCCTTCTTCAAAGCCCGGTTGTGCCTGTACAGCCTTAATAAAACTTTCAGTGGTCTCATTTTCATGGCCGCTGAAACTACTGGGAACCTGGAAATATTCAGCATGAGCAATGAGAAAATCGGTATCATTAAATTTGGATAAAAATTTATCCATATCAAAGCTCTGAGATAGTGTGAATACTGTATTCAGAAGAACCAAACTTAAAGAAAGACTCATAACCACTAAAACGGTGCGTTTTTTATTGCGTCCCAAATTGGAACGAGCCATGAGGTGGATTTTTGCACCTCCGGTTGATTTTTTCAGCTTACCATTGCTCTTATTTACTCCACCTGTATATCTGACTGCTTCTACCGGCGATACGGATGACGCAACTCTGCCGGGTTTGAAAGTGCTAATCATTACAGTAATGAGAGCGAACAGAGCAGATCCGACAAAAATCCATGGGTTAGGGGATACCGATATCTCGGTACCGTTATATACACTCATATTTATAATAAAAGGCACGAGCGATTTACCGATAAAAAAACCTGCTATTAATCCTACCGGGGTTCCTAACACTGATAGAATCAGCGCCTGTCTACGAATAATTCTGCGAATTTGTTTACCGCTTGTGCCGATCGTCTTTAAAAGACCATAAAAACGAATATCTCGCATTACCGATATTTGAAAAATGTTATAGATGATCAAATAACCGGTAAACATGATCAGTAACAAGGCAGAAGTTAACGCTATGATTGTCTCTGTATCCATACTGAAATTGGTCGAGATGTATGACCAATTTACATTATTCGCGATATAGTTCGGTGCATCTTCGTCAAGCGAATACCCGCTTTCGGTAATCACTTTACTGAGCTTTCCCCGCAAATCAAGGCTATTGTCGAACATCATATATGCACTAATGGTTCCTGTATAGAAGTGATCCTTTTTATAGTTGCTTTGTAATTCCTGAGCATGAGCATCGACATAGGCTTTAGAAGCGAATATTTGTCCTACGTTAACCACAGGATCGCTTTTCCACCAGCCGGATAGGATAAAATTACGCTGTACTTTTTTACCTCGTATGTCAAGCTTTAGCCTCAAAGGTGCTCCAACCTCCAGTGGAACACCCAATAGCTGCAACGTCTTGGAGTCTGCGATTACTTCATTTTCCACCGTAGGCTTACGCCCCTCTTTAAGCTCAATAAAACCAAGCTTCATCCCTACATCGTCGTAATACCAGAACTCCGTATGGCGTTTTAGAAATTTATCGTTCATAACTCGATCGCTTAATATACGGTTATAAGCTATTTCCTTGATCAATGGATGATTCTTGACATGATTAAATTCGTCATCCGTTATATACTTAAGTACGGCATGTCCATCTCCACCGACCTGTCGCATGGTCGCCCGTTGTAAGTTTTCCACAGCGCCAATCCCCATAGTGAACAGTGTTGTAAATAGCAATGAGGTTAGTGCTATGGCAACAATGGCAATAATGTCACGGGTTTTGTTCACTTTGAAACTCTTATCAGCCAGATTGCGGATTACTTTTTTGTTCTTTACCTTGATCATTTACCTTCACCGCCAACTATTTTACCGTCTTCAATTCGGATGATCCGGTCTGCCATTTGCGCAATTTCCTCGTTGTGGGTAATCATCACTATAGTTTGGTGGAACTGCTGGCTGGATACTTTGATCAACCCCATCACATCCAGACTGGTTTTACTGTCCAGGTTTCCGGTGGGTTCATCTGCTAAGACAATTGCGGGCTTGGCTGCCAGTGCTCTGGCAATGGCTACACGTTGCTGTTGTCCACCGGAAAGATTGTTTGGCAGATTATTCATTTTGTGGTCAAGGCCCAAGGTATGTACAATTTTATCTATGTAAGTTTCGTCCGGTTCTTTACCGTCCAGTTCAATGGGCAGTACAATATTTTCGTAGACATTCAAGACAGGCACCAGGTTGTAATTTTGAAAAACGAACCCAATCTTTCGTCTGCGAAAAATGGTCAATTCTTCGTCTTTCAATGAAAAAATATCTTTGCCGTCAATCGTAACGCTTCCGCTTGTCGGACGATCAAGTCCACCCAGCATATGAAGAAGAGTAGATTTGCCGCTCCCGGACGTACCGACAATGGCGACAAATTCACCGCTTTCCACCTCCAGATTCACGCCGTCTAAGGCATGAACAGCAGTATCCCCATTACCATAATGTTTTTTTAGTGCCTGAGTTTTTAATAGAGCCATATACGTTCTCCTCCACAAAAAAATGTCTGGATCGTAGTCATCTACAGTACAGACATTAACACACTAATCTTTCTACAATCTTTCTGAAATCTAACAATATTGAAAGAATTAAGTATCCATAGAAAGAAAAATCGAGAAGGTGGAGCCACTGCCGTAGCGTGATCGTACCTTGATGTACCCCCCCTCCGCAGCGATGATTTCCCTAGCTAAAAACAGTCCAATCCCGACACCCTCCTGCGAGTTAACAGTGGGGGAGCGATAGAAGCGGGTAAAGATTTTACCTTGTTCTTCTTCTGCAATGCCTATGCCGCTATCGGTAATATCAATTCGGCAAAACAAATCGTATGCCATTACTTTTATATTCATGCTTCCGCCTGTCTCTGTATATTTTATGGCGTTATCCATAATGTTATAGACAGCTTCACTCGTCCACTTTAGGTCAAAATAAGCATGGATAACTGTGTCCTCCATAACAACTGAAATCCCTTTGGCATCTGCTTTTGGCATCATTTGCCCTAGTGCAGCATTAAGGAGCTTTTGAACAGATTCCCGCCTTGGCGACACCGTGATAATCCCCGTTTCAAGCCGCGAAGTTTTCACTAATGCATGGATCAGGAAGTTAAGCTTTTCAGCCTGTGCAGATAGAGCTTTCACACAAGTGGAGGTATCCTGTGATAGTTCGTATTCGCTAAGTAGTTGGGAATAAAGCAGGATGTTGGCCAACGGTGTTTTCGTTTGGTGTGAAATATCGGAAATCAGCTCATTTATTTTATTCTTTTCAGCAAGCAGATTTTTGGAGGACACGGAACAAATGGAAAGAAATCTCACAAATTTAGCTTCTATTGAAGAAAGAACGGATTCATCAAAGACATCCTCCGAGAAGCTGCCATTTAGCGCAGCATCCAGCATGTTCTCAATGGTTTTCATTGTTTTTTGGATGCTCCTGCGATACAGCATAATAGCACACACAGCAGTGCATACAGCAGCGACGGCAATTCCAATACATATATATAGGAGTGTTGTCATTTCAACGCCCATGTGTAGCCCAGCCCGTAAACCGTTTTAATATATTGTGGGGAAGAAGGATGATCCTCGAGCTTGTCACGTAGCCTTTTTATCGTAACTGACAAGGCATTTTCACCTACATATTCAGCCCCGTCAGTCCAGATGCTGTCTATCAAATGATCACGCGAAACAGTATTTCCTCGATTGTTGATTAGGATGCGCAACAATTTTTGCTCCGTTTTACTTAGTTCAATAGGTGTACCATTCTTAATAAATTCCATTCTCTCGAATGAAAAAGAAAAATTGTCTAGCTGAATGGAGTCTGCAAGCGAGTATCTGGATTTCTTTAGCTGAACGCCAACTCTTGCTCTCAGTACCATAAGACTGAAAGGCTTAGTTATATAATCGTCAGCACCCAGCTCAAAACCAGTGACGACATCTGTTTCCATATCATTCGCAGTCAGAACGATGACTGGTAAAGTTGTTCTTTTTCGTATATGGGTTAACAGATCGAGTCCACTTCCATCCGGCAAATTTACATCAAGAATCACTAGGTCAAAGGCGGTAACGTTCAATTGTTCTTTTGCAGTAGCTATGTCATACATTTGCGTAAATACGTTGTTAGGTTCTTTAAGGGCAAGAACAATACCGTTACTCAAGGCGATATCGTCCTCGATGATTAATATGTGATTCATCATTCTCCTCCTATTTTTTTACTAACCAAAGTTAATGAACTCGGTTTCCAGAACTGCTCACCATAAACATAAAAAAGGGCTCCCAAACTCTCTATTTCCAGTTTACCGGATTTTACTCTTATTTGCTTCTTGGGTTGTCCAGGTGGAGTGTGGAGAAAGTTCTCTGCAGCTTTTTTGTCCTGCTTTAAAACCTCATCACATTGACAGATACGGTATGACTGATATAATTTATGCTAGTTGATTTTGATAATCATTATCATTATTGGAGGGGAGGACAGGGCTGAAGCTTGGTACAGGTTGTTGGAGAACAGGCTCCCTTGGTTAGAACATGAAATTGCGTTATTTAATACTGGCTTTTCTGGTACTGGCCTTCGCCTCGGTTTTTATCGGTGTTCATGATGTAACTCCACTTGATGTGTTTCACTTAACCAACGATCAGGCGCAGGTACTCCTGATTAGCAGATTCCCACGATTGATCAGTATCATTATCGCAGGGGCGAGTATGAGTATCTGCGGGCTCATTATGCAGCAGCTTACCCGGAACCGATTTGTATCTCCCACCACTGCAGGGACGATGGATGCGGCACGATTGGGTGTGCTGATGGCTATTATGGTGTTTGGAGCAGCAGGATTTTGGACGAAGATGCTGACGGCTTTCGGATTTGCTCTAGGGGGAACACTGATTTTCATGAAAATACTGGATAAAATCCGTTTCAAGGACCCGGTATTTATCCCGCTTGTCGGTTTGATGTTTGGAGGCATTTTAAATTCGGTAACGACCTTTTTTGCTTACAAATACAATCTGATCCAGGGCATTTCTTCGTGGATGCAGGGAGACTTTTCTCTAATCATGAGTGGTCGCTACGAGATGCTATATCTTAGTATTCCTTTGGTTGCGTTGGCGTACATATATGCGAATCGTTTTACAATTGCAGGCATGGGTGAGGATTTTGCGGCCAACTTGGGTGTACATTACAAGCGCACCGTCAATGTCGGTTTGGTGATCGTGGCTTTGGTTTCTTCTGTTGTCATCTTAACGGTCGGAACGATTCCCTTTTTGGGGCTGGTTGTACCCAATCTGGTCAGCATGTATATGGGGGATAATCTGAAAAAAAGCCTGGCCCATACAGCGATCTTGGGCGCCGTCTTTGTGCTGTTTTGCGATATTTTGGGACGGGTGATCATTTATCCGTATGAAATTTCTGTAGGGCTTACGGTTGGTGTGATCGGGAGCGCGTTGTTTTTGTATTTGCTGCTGAGGAGAAGGGCTTATGAATCCTAAATTAAAAATCGGAATAATAGCCGCTGCCGCGCTTGTGTTGATTGCTGCTTTCGTGTTTATAGATCTTCCGCATACCTGGCATTACGCGCTGCCACGACGATTGAAAAAGATCGCAGCCTTCATTCTGACAGGTGGCTCCATTGCTTTTGCAACAGTTATTTTCCAGACGGTTACGAATAATAAGATTTTGACTCCGGGTATTATTGGTCTGGATTCACTGTATATGCTGATTCAGACGACGATTATTTTTGCATTTGGTTCCGTACCCTTCATTTCGACCAGCAAAGAATTGAACTTTTTGCTGTCGGTGGGGCTGATGATGCTTTTCGCAGGACTGCTATACAAATTAATTTTCCGCAAAGATGGACGCGGGATTTATGTACTTTTGCTGATTGGTCTGGTGTTCGGCACACTATTCAACAGTCTGTCTACCTTTATGGAGGTACTGATTGATCCGAACGAATTTGCGAAAATTCAGGACAAGAGCTTTGCTAGCTTCAGCAACGTAAATACCGAGCTGTTGTGGCTTTCTGTATTCATTCTTGTGCTCGTATTCGCTTATGCGTGGAGATTCATCAAGTATCTGGACGTGCTGTCGCTCGGACGAGAGCATGCGATTAACCTGGGTCTTCCTTATGGTTTTATCATTAAAAGGCTGCTGGTAATCGTAGCGATTCTTATTTCCATTTCTACAGCGCTTGTCGGGCCGATTACGTTTCTCGGATTAATTGTGGCCAATGTGGCTTATCAGGTGATGAAAACCTATCAGCATCGTTATATTATTCCGGCCTCTATTTGTGTCAGTGTCATTGCGTTGGCAGGATGCCAACTGCTGGCAGAAAGAGTATTCGACTTATCGACAACGGTCAGCGTCATTATTAACTTTATCGGGGGGGTGTACTTCCTGTACCTTTTGCTACGGGAGAATAAATCATGGTAGAAGTCAAAAACGTATTCAAACGCTATGGGAATAAAAATGTGGTGGATCAGGTATCCGTCACTGTACCTAAAGGCACCATTACCTCCTTTATTGGACCTAATGGCGCTGGAAAAAGCACCTTGTTGTCGATGATTAGTCGCCTGACTGACAGTGATGAGGGAGAAATCCTCATCGACGGGCAGGCCGTGAGCCTGACAAAAAGTGAGGAGCTAGCCCGGAAGATATCTATTTTAAAACAGACGAACGATGTCAATATTCGCTTAACCGTGAAGGAGCTGGTTAGCTTCGGCCGTTTTCCGTATTCCAAGGGCAGATTGAACAGCGAGGATCGCAAAATGGTGGAGCAGTCTATGGCCTACATGGGACTGGAGGATATGAAAGATAAGCATATTGATTTGCTTAGTGGGGGACAGCGACAGCGGGCTTTTATTGCCATGATTCTGGCTCAGGACACAGAATACATCCTGTTGGATGAGCCGCTGAACAATCTGGATATGAAGCATTCGGTTCAGATTATGAAGACGCTGCGCGGTTTGGTGGATGATCTCGGCAAAACGATTCTGGTCGTGCTGCACGACATTAATTTTGCCTCCTGCTATTCAGACTATATTGTAGGGATGAAGGATGGCAGGTTGCTAAAACAAGGAACGGCTGACGAGATGATTGATTGTCAGGTATTAAAGGACTTGTACGACATGGATATTCCGATTCAACAGATCGGTGACCATAAAATTTGCGTTTATTTCACTTAGGGGGAATGTTAAATGAAGAAAAATATGATGTTTTTAACGCTGATGCTTGCGTTGGTACTGATTGTGTCAGCCTGTGGCAAAGCAGCTCCGGCAACACAGGAAGCGACTGAAAACGGCTCCTCTGCTGCAACAACGGAATCCAAAACCATCTCGGTCAAACACGCACTGGATGAAAAACCAGTCCAAGTCAAAGTTAATCCCAAAAATGTCGTTGTCTTTGATTTTGGTTCATTGGATACGTTGGATAAGCTGGGAGTTGACGTTGCGGCAGTAGCGCAGCAGGATCTTCCTACGTATTTGAGCAAATATAAAGATTCCAAATATGCAAGCGCAGGCACGCTGTTTGAACCGGATTACGAGAAAATCAGTGATCTGTCTCCTGAACTCATCATCATCGGCGGCAGACAAGCTGATGCATATAAAGAGTTGAGTAAAATTGCACCGACCATTTCGATGGCTGTAGACACCAAGGATTATATCAATTCCTTTAAGAAAAACGTTGAAACATTGGGTCAAATCTTCGACAAAGAGGATGTTGCCAAGCAGGAACTGGCTGCGATTGATAGCTCCATCAAGGCCGTACATGACAAGGCTGTAGCGAGCAAAGCTAAAGGACTGATCGTGCTGACGAATGAAGGAAGCCTGAGCGCATATGGTTCACAATCCCGCTTCGGTATCATTCATGATGCTTTTGGCGTAACCCCTGTAGATCCGGGCATTAAAGTATCCACGCATGGACAAAAGGTTTCTTTTGAATATGTACAGCAAAAAAATCCGGATTATATTTTTGTTGTTGACCGTGGGGCTGTGGTGGTCGAGGAAGGCAAGGAACAGGTTACAGGTAAACAAACCATTGAGAATGAACTGGTGAAGAAAACCAATGCATTTAAAAACGGTCATATTGTATACCTTGATCCTAACTACTGGTACCTGTCAGGTAATGGTCTGGAATCCGTATCTGAAATGATCAAGGAAATGGATGCTGCACTGTAATGAATACATTCACATCATGGGGGACTGTGTAGGATGAAAGGTCATGTAGATGAAATTCCATTAGATGGGTACCTTGTGCACGTCTATACACCTCCCGTCTCCGTGAGTCATAATGAGCTGTATCCTGTGCTGTATGTGCAGGATGGCAGCTCTTTATTTCTAAGCGGGTTGGATGAGCTGGAAAGAGGTTTTTCTACGGGAGAACTGCCCCGTGTGGTGCTGGTAGGTATTCAGCCCGTAAATCGACTGGATGATTATACGCCTTGGAAGGCAGCTGCTTTAGTAGAAGGAAGACCTGCTTTTGGCGGTGGTGGAGATGCCTATCTGGCGTTTGTGGTTACAAAAGTAATGCCGTATGTCGAGGGGAGATATCCGGTACAAACCGGACCGGAGCATACGGGGATCATTGGCGCCTCATTGGGCGGATTAATTTCCATGTATGCCGTATTCAAGTATAAGGATGTATTCGGACGCATCGGTTCGATCTCGGGCTCGTATTGGTATCCCGGTATGATTGGTTATATGCAATCTGCATCTTGTGCAACTGTGATGGATGGGACACATCGCTTGTATATATCTGTCGGGACCCGTGAAGGTGAAGGGAAGACGAATGTACAAAAAGATATGGTTCCACTGACCCTCCAGGCACACCAGGTGCTGCGGACACAGGGACTGGATGCAAAAGATGTGCTTCTTGAGTTGGATCAGGATGCGGTGCATCGTGTGGATTGTTTTCAGCGTCAATTTCCTAAGGCCGTCCAATGGCTGTTCGGATAGCATGAATGGAATACGAATTTCATACAACAACCTCAAAGAATTGGAGAGCGTGGAGTCTCCATGTCTTTGGGGTTGTTTTTTTTGTATATTTTTTTCGTATAATAAAGGAATATTAAAAATTTAAAGTTATACGTTGTTGGAAGTGAGGGGAGCATAAATGAAAAAAAACCGCCTGGGATCTTCAGATTTGCTGGTAGGTGAGATTGGTTTGGGATGTATGTCGGTCGGTACGGAGGAGCAGCAAGGTGTTTACTTGATTCATGAAGCGCTAGACAGGGGCGTAAACCTGTTGGATACAGCCGATTTGTACCAGCACGGGCGCAATGAAGAAATTGTGGGGACAGCAATCCGTGGACGGCGGCAGGAGGTCATCCTGGCGACCAAGGTCGGCAATCGGCGTATACCGGGACAGGAGGGCTGGGGATGGGATCCGTCCAAGGAATATATCCTGTCTGCTGTTAAAGAGAGCCTGCGCCGCCTTGGAACGGACTACATCGACCTGTATCAGCTGCACGGAGGGACGATTGACGATCCGATTGACGAAACCGTAGAGGCTTTTGAGCAACTACAGCGGGAGGGCGTTATTCGTTACTATGGTATTTCCTCCATTCGCCCTCATGTCATCCGTGAATATGTTGAACGTTCGAATATCGTTAGTGTTATGAATCAGTATAGTTTACTGGATCGGCGTGCAGAGGAAGAGGTACTGTCTTTGCTTCAGGAGCGGGGAATTAGCGTGATTGCACGTGGGCCAGTGGCCAGTGGTGTATTGGCTGAAGAGGGGGAAGGGAAGATAGCCAAGGGATATCTGGATTACAATGAAGCAGAGCTGCTGGACGTGCGTAAGCAATTAAAGGCATTTGCAGGGGCGGACCGTAGTATGGGTCAGACAGCGATCCGTTATAGCCTGTCTCATCCGACTGTCGCTGCTGTGATCCCGGGTGCAAGCTCTTTGGGACAATTGGAGCATAATATTTCTGCTGCGGATATTGCACCGCTAACCAGGCAAGAGCGGCAGACGCTACAGCAAATCAGCCGAGCCAATCGGTATGATGCGCAATATCGCTAATCCGAGCAAGTATAGGACAAGTGTCAAACATGTACCCGTCCCAGTTGCAATTTATAAAAGAATCATTACAATATAGGAATAAGCCTCGGTTTATAATTCATATGTGAATATGGAGACGTTATAAATACACTCTAGGAGGGACCAACGAATGGAACGCATCGAATCTCAGCAGCAATATCAGGATTTAATTAATGGTGACGGTCTGACTGTCGTGAAATTTGATACAACCTGGTGTCCGGATTGCAAGACACTGGATAAATTTATGGACGGCATTATTGAAGAAAACGCAGATAAGCGTTTCTTTGCGCTTGATGCGGAGAAATTCCAGCCGATTGCCGAAGAAAATCAAGTGCGCGGCATTCCGAGTCTGCTCGTGTTCCGTAATGGAGAAAAAATTGCTCATTTGCACAGCAAATACGCTAAAACGCCAGCTCAAATCTCGGAATATTTGACTACGCTGGAATCCAAACAATAATCAGAACGCATGATAGGGATAGTTCCAGACTATCTTTCCTTTCAGCAAAATAGTAAAAGGGATATCCAAGGCTGATCATTCAGACCCTATGGATATCCCTTTTTTTATTTATTGGTACCAAACGATGGCTTATAAAATAATGAAAAAGAACACAGCCGCCAGCACGAAGCGGTAAATGGCGAACGTAGTCAGGCTCAAGCGTTTGAGCAGACCGAGGAATGTTTTGATCGCCAGCATCCCGACGATAAAGGCAGTAATAAAGCCGGCCGCGAACACTGGGAAATCACTCATAGACAGATGATCCATACTTTTGATCATATCAATACCCGATGCACCCAGCATGACCGGAACCGATACGAGGAATGTAAATTCCGCGGCTGCCGTATGGCTTACACGTGCGAATAGGCCCCCAGACATGGTTGAGCCTGAACGGGAGAAGCCTGGCCACAGAGCTAGGACTTGGAACACACCGATCGTAAAAGCCTGTTTGTACGTGATCTCATCCAACGTATGTGATCTAATGGGCGGATGGAATTTCTCAGCCGCAATCATCAACAGGCCTCCGATGACCAAACTGTAGAGAACCGTTTCAGGACCAAACAGGTATTGCTTGATTACATCACGGAACAGTACGCCAATCAAGCCTGCAGGGATCATGGCTAAAATAATATGTAACAGGTTTAGACGTGGCTGACTCGAGATTTTGCGTCTGAAATCAAACAGGCTCAGGAATCTGCGCCAGTATAATACGACGACTGCCAGCACAGCACCTAATTGTACGATAACCTCAAACGTTTTGACCGTATCATTCTCTGTGTTTAATCCTAGAAGATCAGCCGTAAGGATCATGTGACCCGTCGAAGAGACCGGCAAAAACTCTGTCAGTCCTTCAATAATTCCCATAATAATAGAAGATAAAATATCCACTTTACTAGCTCCTCCTTACACGCGTGCAGGGCAAACGACCTAAGCCGTTTGCCCTGGGAATATGTCATTTCAGTAGGAGTGAACACAAGTGTCAAGTGCAAAGATAAACGCTCAGGTCACACGGTTCACTCCCGGGAAGAAGTGTCCGATTCTGCTTCCAATTCAGATGCGGGGGATGTGTGGTGTAAAATAATCTCCACCCGACGAATACGATTTTTACCCATTTCACGAATGATAAATTTCACATTCTCTTCTATGAATTCCTTGCCCTGTCTAGGTTCCGGAACCCGGCTATACACCCACCCTCCGACAGTATCCACGTCTTCATCGTCCAATGTCAAGCCCGTCAGATCACTCAGATCGGAAAGCATCACTTTACCATCCATCAAATAACTGTTCTCCGTCAGTTTCTCGATTTCCTTCCGTTCATCCTTATCAAATTCGTCCCGAATTTCGCCAACAATCTCCTCCAAAATGTCCTCAATGGTAATGAGGCCGGAGGTTCCACCGTATTCATCGACCAGGAGAGCGATATGAACCTGCTCCTTCTGCATACGTTTCAGCAGTGTGTTGACGGGGATAACTTCCGGAACGGTCAAGATCGGTTGAATCAGACTGTCGAAAACAAGCTCTGGATTGCGATCATACTCAAGGAATAGCTGTTTGGTATTAATCATACCAATGATCTGATCCTTGCTGTCTGTCGCCACCGGAAAACGGGTATACTGCTCTTCGTGAATAGTCAGCATGTTTTCTTGTAGCGAGCGATTCGTAAACAAGCATACCATATCTGTACGTGGTACCATAATTTCTTTGGCAACGGTCTCGTCAAAAGCAAAGATACGATTTACGTAGCCATATTCGGTGTTATTGATCTTACCACTTTCCACGCTTTCGGACAAAATGATCTGAATTTCTTCCTGAGAGTGCGCTTCTTCATGCTCACTAGCCGGTTGAAGACCAAACAGACGAACCAGACGATTGGCCGAGCCGTTAAGGAGCCAAATAAACGGATACATAATCCGATTAAACCACACGATGACTGGGGAGGTTAACAGACTGACAGCTTCCGCTTTGCGGATCGCCAATGTTTTGGGAGCCAGTTCGCCGATCACCACGTGCAGGTAAGTTACAATGACGAATGAAATAATAAAGGCCAGGATATGTGAAAAATCCCCATTGATGTTGAGCTGTTGAAAGAGAGGCTCCAGCAATTTGACTACGGTCGGTTCACCGAGCCAGCCGAGTCCCAACGCTGTAATCGTAATACCAAGCTGACAGGCGGACAGGTAGCCGTCCAGATTATTGACGACTTTTTGTAGCGCCAGTGCGTTTTTACGGTTCTCCACGACCAGCTGATCGACCCGGCTGGAACGGATTTTAATAATCGCAAACTCGGTAGCCACGAAAAAAGCACTAAATAAAATCAACACCGCAAACAAAAATAGACTGACACCTATACCCATATAATTTTCACTCATCCCTTTTTCGTTCAATTTTTTAAGGAACTCCATTTTAAGTTCACTTGAACTTATTTTAAGAACTTAAAAGGAAATATACAAGGTTCATATGGAATCATAGCAGGTCACCTACCTCCAATTTACACGGAAAATAAGGCATAATAGAACCCGCACGGCTCATTGCTTCACTTTACAAGCCTAGTTTGAGGGCGTATGATGAGTTCAAATGAACTTGAAATGTAATAAAGGGAGGAAAGCAGATGGAGTCTTTTACCCTTACTCGTCGTGATATGGCCCATTTGCTGCTGGCCATGGAAGGTCGCCGCGAATTGCAGCCTTTGGCCGTTCTACAGGACGCCTGGAGGCGCACTCATAGCCATCTCGCCCGTTCCGGGAGCACGATGCCGACATTTTTATACACCGACGTGACACCTGTGCTAGATAAAATCATCAAGGGTAAGCACAGCGCAGCCTTTTCGCTGCAGGAGATCGTTTCCCTGGGTCAACTGGTCGAATACAGCCATGTCTCACTGGCATCTATGCAAAATTGGGTCAAACGCGACTTCAAGGAATTTCTCGGCGCTCCGAAGATCGGCAAAAAGTACTCGGTCAACCAGGCAGCTATATTGCTCATTGTGGAAGATTTAAAATCATGTCTTGATTTTGAATCCATTCGTCAGCTATTTCATATCCTGTTCCAACAACCCGAAGATGATACGGACGATCTGATTCAGCCGGTCGATTTGTACGCCGCCTATTCAACTTTGTTTGAGGAGCTGGATGCGAACGGAGACCAACTGCTCGATGTTGCTGGAGCAGGCTATGCAAAGGACAACGGAAATTCCGTTACAGGACAGCAGCGCCAGGAAGCTGCGACAGAGGAGCTGCTGGTTCAGGCGGCCGATCAATACACCAGCCGTTTACAGCATTTGACCCCTAACCAGTGTGAAGCAGTGCGTAATACTTTGCTGGTGGCAGCGGTAGCGGTGCAAAATAGTTATTTTTTGTCCATGGCACGTCGGTATGTGAATGCGACGTTGTTTCTGGACTTCCAGGGGTAAATCAGGATTGGCACTAGAAGCCAATCCTATTTTTTTGCTCTTTTTAGAGGATTGTCTACCCTTTTGGAGACTGAAAAAGTATACAAAAGAGGTATATACACTAAAACGCTGTCAAAGATACAATAAACATATATAATCCAGCAATTGGAAAAACTTAGAATATCTCTTCCAAAGCATCTGGATACACACACAGGAGGTAATGGCATGTCCGATGTCTCCATCATCATTTGTACCCGCAACCGGATCGAAGACCTGACACGCTGTATACAATCTATTGCAGTACAGCAGCAATTGGAGCATACGGCTGTAGAACTGCTGATTGTTGATGACGGCGATATTTCCGACCAACAGATCGAGCAGTACCGTCACATGGTATCCGGATTGCCTCAAAGCGTTTTGAAATATTATAAAAAAAGTCGTCCCGGCGTTTGGTTGTCCCGCTATGAGGCCTTGTCTCTTGTGCGGTATGATATTGTGCTGTATTTTGACGATGATGCAGAACTGGACGATAAACTCTATATCCGGCGCTTGCTCGATACCTATGATCAGGATGAAACGATTGTGGGTGTTGGAGGGATTGCAAAGGGATTACATTCGAGCCGGGCAGGAAAGCTGCTGGGCGTTTTGACATTTCAGATGTCTTCATCCCTCGGCAAGCTCTCGCCTAGTAGTCTGGCAGGTTCTTTGCTGCGTTGGGGCGAAGCGACTGAGGTTTTCGATACAGAATTTTTCCATGGCTGCAATATGTCATTTCGGAGGGATGCGCTTCGGGACATGAAGCCGTATCCGTGGATGACCAGTTATGC
>NZ_WUDQ01000420.1:0-3293 GCF_009827695.1 Paenibacillus sp. OT2-17
CTGCCGTTCAGGACGGATACCAGAAGCTGAAGACTTATGCAGCGACAGGAAACATGCCGGACATTTATTTCACGGATTGGCCAACTCTGCAAACTTTAGCAAAATCGAAAAATGTCGAGGTGCTGGACAACTATGAGACAACGGCTAAATTCAAGGAGAATCTTAATCCGGGTGTTGAATCTCGTTTAGTAGCTCCAGATAATCATGTGTATGCTTATCCGGATACAGGCATTGAATTCCAGCTTATCTATTACAACAAGTCGATTTTTGAGAAGGCGGGGATCGAAACGACGATTAAGACGATTGATCAGATGGGCGAAGCAGCTAAAAAGTTGAAAGCTGCAGGTTATGTGCCCATGTCGATCTTTGCCAAGGAAAAGTGGATTACGACTGCTTTTTATAATGGGCTGGTCACAAGAGAGCAGCCACAAGGATTCGGAGCACTTGATCAGAAAGGTGTAAAAGCATTGCCAGAAGCGTTTGTAACGGCAGCACAGCAGATGAAGCAATTGCAGCAAGCCGGATTGTTCGACGCAAATGCCACGAACACCAATTATGATCAGGCATCGTCCCTGTTCTATCAGGGAAAGGCTGCCATGTTTGTGAACGGACAATGGGAAATTTACAGTTCACAGGAAAAGCTGGGCGACCAGGTCGACTGGATGTACTGGCCAGCAAAGGATGAAGCAACCTACGAGAAGTCCAAATATTTTATCGACGGTGCAGGCTCGCCACAGGGTTACGCAGTATCGTCGAGTAGCGAGAACAAGGAAACTGCCGTAAAGGTAGCAGCATTCCTTGCGACAAAGTCAGCCGAGTACAAATATACCCAACTCGGAAGTCCTATCGTTTCGCCGAAAGTGGATAAGCAAATCGCCTCCAATGTTCCAGCAATGATGCAGCGAGTCGCCAAAGAGTTGCTGCCAAACGCCAAGGAATATGCTCAGCTTCTGAGCAATACCAAAATTCAGAACACAATCAATGACAATACCCAGAATCTGATGGTGGACAACTTTTTGGTAGAGGGTTTTGTGAACAATCTGAACAGTACATTGGAGAAAGAAAACTGAGGAGAAAGAAAACTGATAATCCAGGGACAAGCAACCTCTGGCGACATAAGTCGCTGGAGGGAGCCGTCCCGAAAATAAGGGGTGGAAGCAACACATGAATAAATATTTGGGGAACAAACCGGCGCTGGCACTGTTTCTGCTCCCTGCTTTGATCCTGTACAGTGTGATCCTGATTTATCCTGTTCTGCAGACCGTTCTTCGTAGCTTTTATGAGTGGGATGGCCTTAGTACGCCGATCTTTTCGGGATTGAGTAATTACCGGGAGCTCTTTTCCGATCCTTTACTTTCCACTTCGCTTAAGAACGGATTGATATTTGCAATTGTACTGGTGGTCTTTCAGATTGGACTGGGAACGCTATTGGCGCTGATTTGTGCAGACCCGCGTACACGCGGGCGGAAAATACTGAAAACGGCTTATTTTATTCCGGTTGTTCTGTCGGTAACTGTGGTGTGCCAGCTGTGGATCGCCATTTACGACCCGACCAACGGACTGATCAACCGGCTGTTCGATCTTTTGAATATCCCGTATCAGCAAAATTGGCTGAGCTCCCCGACAGCATCAATTATTGCCATCGCCTTCGTTAATGCCTGGCAGTTTATGGGGTATCAATTCGCGCTGCTATATGCAGGGGTTAAGTCAGTACCTGAGGACTATTTTGAAGCCGCCACGATTGACGGTTGCAGCAAATGGAGAGCGCATCTGCATGTTACACTTCCTCTGATGAGGGAAACGTACAAATTCTGCTTTATTATCGCGATTACCTCTGGGATAGGCGCCTTTGTGCAGATGCTGATTATGACTAACGGGGGACCTGGTACTACAAATTATACAATGACATTCATGATTTACCGCTATGCTTTTATGGAGAGCAACTATGGCTATGCGTGTGCTGTATCTGTGCTGCTTGTACTGATCTCTCTGCTGGCAACTTTAGTTATCAATAAGCTGTTCGATCGCGGACAAACCGCCTGATGAGGTGCGTATTGAAAAGGAGAACGAAATGAGTAAAACCGCTGTGAGCAAGTTCAGACAAGCTGTCCTGCAGATACCGCTGTGGTTGTATGTGATTGTTTCGATTTATCCGTTGTTCTGGATGGTTTCCTACTCGTTGAAGAACAATGATGAGATCTTTGTTACCAACCCATTCGGACTACCAACGCATTTTCGCTACGAAAATTACATCAATGCCTGGACGCAATTTAATATTCCTCGTTACTTTCTGAACAGTTTGGTCGTATCAACGATTTCGACTCTGTTCATCCTTTTACTGGCACTGATGTTTGCCTTTGCAGTGGCTCGCATGAGATGGAGGTTTCGGTCTGCTGTCCGAACTTATATGATCATAGGAATGTTTATGCCGCTACAGGTTATTATGATACCGCTGGCGATTCTGGTTCGCGATTTTCATCTTACGAATACGTATGGAGCTCTTATTCTTCCCTATATCGCAATTGGCCTTCCTTTCTCGTCAATGATTTTCTATGGGTTCCTGGCAGGAATTCCTAAGGAGATTGAAGAGGCGGCATGTATGGATGGAGCTAATATTTATAGACTGTTCCTGAAAATCATTATGCCGCTTGCAATGCCTGCAATTGCAACTGTAGCCATTTTTCAGTTCTTGAACAACTGGAATGAGTTCACTTTGGCCTATATTCTGATTTCTGATGAGAATATGAAGACCTTGCCGCTAGGCTTGCTTTTCTTCCAGGGCTCCTACAGCACGGATTGGGGGGCCATGGGAGCTGTTATGACTATCGCTTCCATACCGATGGTACTAGTCTATCTGTTCTTGAGTGAACAAGTGGAACGGGCAATGACGGTGGGTTCCGCTGTAAAAGGATAGAAAGGATAAACTGCCCGGCTTGAGAATCAGAAAAAAGATTCTCTAGCCGGGCATTTTTGTTATGTACATACGCTAGTTTAATCTGACGATGGTTTGTGGCTAATCAGAAACCTTACAACAAAATAAAGGTTTTTGTAAGTTTCAACTGTTGTTCATTATGTAGAAGCTGTTATGCTGGTAAACAGCTAGGCAAGGAAAGAAGTGAGCAGATTTTGAAAGATCCAAAGCAAAGTTTCAATGAAACATTAAAAATTCCTAAAAGAACCATTATAACAGTCACCGTTATTGTTATTATAATTATATTGTTAATCACTCTGGTGCTCGGCACCATGCATATTATTCGGGATTCAATATACACCACCATGAACACCTCCTAAAT
>NZ_WUDQ01000421.1:0-3290 GCF_009827695.1 Paenibacillus sp. OT2-17
GCAGGCGTAAACTTATAGCCCAAATAGTCGGCATGACCGGTTTTAACAGACTCATCGTACACGCTTCGCTCCGTAATTTTGACGATGTCGTTGAATGGATAGCCCACTGCTGACCAAAGAACCAGATTTTGTACTCTCTTATCCCGTACGGCTGTGAGAAGGGCAACCGCGCCCCCCAGACTGTGACCGATCAGCGTCACCTTGGTTGGGTCAATGTCCGCACAATTGACGGCGTAATCCAACACGGTACGTGTCTGATTAATCATGGATTCGAGCCCCTGCTTGCCGTATTCACCTGTGCTTTCCCCACAACCGGCAAAATCAAAGCGCAGGACAAAGTATCCCCCTTCGGCCAGTTCACGCGCAGTCTTGACGAATAATCGATCTACTCCGATACGATTGCCCACAAAACCGTGACATATAACAACGAGGGGAACTCGTCTCTGACGCTCTCCCTCATTTGTACGGTTTGGATAATGAATTGTTGCGGCCAGCTCTTCATGTTCAAAGCGAATTCCAATTTGCCGTTCCATCCTGATTCCCCCTGTTTCAAGCTTCACTACACATTTATGAATTCAAGCTCATATAGTAACGTGGAATATCCATCCAGGATATTCATTCTCTTTAATTCCGATAAGTTTAATAAGTTTTATAGTAAAGTCAGTCTATCATCGCCCTGCTTCCTTGTCAACCTGTCAGTTCACATCGTTAAAAAAGTAAACAAATAGCGCTCCCCGATGCGATTCCGGAGAACGCTATACTACACTTATTAGAGTGAATCCACTACATTAAAGTAGACATTCGTTATTCGTAGCTGTTCCTAAACATTTGGTGGGTCTCCGTTCGTCCCTCCCACTCCAGCTTACAAGAGGCGCCGTTATGTTCATCCTCATGCCACAGGCTGCGGTAGTTCTGTGCACCTAGTTCACCCGCAAATTCTGTATCCTCAGCCACTTCAATATCGTCCAGTATACGGTAAGTTGGAGAAGTTCCTTGAACACTCCGGTGACTCACATTTGTAGACGAGGCCACCCCGCTATTCCCGTTCGAAGCGTTTGCCAATCGTTTTTGGACTGAATAATCTGCCTGGTTCTCCAGTTTCATGATGCCACACCCTCTTAACGTTTATATTCAGGTTGCTCTATGTGCTCACCCTGTATCCAGTTTGAGGAGAATGCAGCGGTAATATACATTTTATAGATAAAGTCTTTTGCCATCCGACGCTTCCTCACGTATACTGTCTTTGTTACGAAATGGCGGTTCCATCAGCTCGGGATACGCTCATAAAGCAGGAGGAAGAAATGAATAAAGCAAAAAATTATACGCTTATTGCATGGATTGCCTTGTCTATGTTTTTTTTGACACAGGCAATTATCGGATGGTTTGTCACCTTTACAGGTGGGGATATCAAACCCTTTGAAAAAATCAGCCTATCCACCCTTATCATCATCGCCGCAGGAGCCATTCTACTCGTTGAAGCCCTGATGAATTTTATGGACCGTCCCGAAGAAGGCGAGGAGACACAACAGCCAGACCATGCCCCTGTAAAGCCCCAGATGAATCTCAAATCCATCTTGATGTATGTTGTGTTAGTTGTCGTGATTCTTGTCGCCGGACTGGCGCTGCGCAGTGTACTGCCGGTATTCAGGATCTCCCCTTGGGTAAATTTAATTCTCGCCGCCATCGGTTTTATTGGACTCAAACCGATTTTTCTGCGTAAAAAACGTTCATAGCCCGCAATTCTCATTATATGGAGCTGCCTCATTTTGGATCATAGCAGCTCCTTTTCATTTCAATCAGGCAACCGACTTACAGCTTGGGTGTGCGCTAAAAAGCCGTATTCCTGGCCTGCAAGAAGCTGCATGGGGGAATACGGCTTGATATACTTTAAAACTTATTTGGAAAATAGTTGTTCTGCATTATCCAGAGCAATTTTATGTCCCATCGCGGAATAGTCCAGCCAAGGCTGTCCGTCCAACATGTAGACATGCCCTTGCTTCACCGCTTTGAGACCTTGCCATACTGTATTTCCTTCCAGCTGTTTGTATACCTTTTGGGCATCCGCGCCTTTACTGATGATAACAAGGATCGCATCGGCATCATAATCCGGTAAAACCTCTTGGGAAACAACTTGATAAGCCTTGTTGATCTTTTCTACACCTTTGGCTGGCTTCAAGCCCAAGTCCTGATACAACAGCGGTCCTACGGGACGCTTCATCCCCATAACACGAACCTCTTTCGCCGTCACACGTACAGCCATAACCGTTCCGTCCCCAATTTTTGAATGAATCAGCTTTTTGACTCGTTCCTTCTGTGTATCATAATCTTTTAGAAATGCGTCTGCCTGTGCTTCATGTTTGACCATAACGGCTATTTTTTTCAATTGATCCTTCCATGTGCCTTCATCCAGATCAAAAACTTCGGTCGGCGCAATTTTTTCAAACTTGGCCACATCGGTTCCCGAATATTTTTTGTCCAAAAAAATATGATCAGGTTGAAGTTCCAATACCGCTTCCATATCCGGGTCTGTGACAACACCTAGCTTACGGGTACTTTGAAGACGATCTTTTACATGGGGCAGAAAATCCTTCACATCTCCACCAATGACCGAACCAGCCGGAGTAATGCCCAATGCCAGCAGGTTGTTCGTCAAATGAATAGACATCGAAGCAATACGTGAATCCGCACTAATGGTTGTCTGCGCACTGCCAGCCGCTTTCGTATCTGTAGCCTGTTTGTCGGCTGCTTGTCCACAAGCGGACAGCATGATCATGCATACAACAAGAGTTGTGACTACCCATGAACGTTTAAAATCTGAACCCTCAAATTTGTGCTTTCTCATGATTACTCTCTCCTATGCTACAGAAACTCTACATTATAATGATCAATATAGAAGGCTTCTGCTTAGTTATTAATTTCAGCGGGTTGCATCATTTGCATCATATGATTTCACATGTACCTATTCCTTCTGTCATTTTGTTCGGGACAACAGGAATAAAAAGTACGGAGCTCCTACCACAGCAACCACCACACCTGCGGGAATCGCATTCGGCTGAAACACCGAACGCCCAATCGTGTCTGCGGTGACCAGAATAACGACCCCGACCAAACAGGCTACTGGCAGCAAATGCTGGTACATCGGCCCAACCAGACGGCGAGCCAGATGAGGCGCAATCAGCCCAATAAAACCGATGCCTCCAGCCATGGATACGCTGGCACTGGATAGAGCCACGGCTGCGCCCAGCAGTAATAGACGCTGGCGCTTCACATTTGTGCCGATTCCAGCTGCG
>NZ_WUDQ01000422.1:0-3287 GCF_009827695.1 Paenibacillus sp. OT2-17
TTAATATAAATGATAAACTCAGTAAATGCCTCCGATCCCTTCAAATGCATGAACAGGAGGGAGGCATTACCGAATGATTTACTTATGAAATAAATTTTGGAGTCGATAAATGGTTATTATGATTTGGCACGGTTGGTGTCTGCAATTTTGAAATAAGATGTAATTTCTTGAAGCTCTTCAGACATGGATGTCAATTTATGGGATGAATCAATGATCGAATCCAAAGAAGCTTTTTGTTCCTCCACCGTTCGCACAATGTGAACACTGTTATTGGCTGTTTTGGTTACGGTGGAAGAAAGATCGTCTGCTGTTGCTGTCATTTCCTGTGTACCCGCAGATATTTGCTCAGTAGCACTGGATACTTCTTGGATTTGCCATGCTACATTTTTAGTTGCTTGAAGAATATCATTGAACAGCACGCCTGCTTGTCCGGCAACGACGATTCCGTTTTGAACTTCAACGTTTCCTTGCTCCATCGACTTCACAGCTTGTCCGATTTCACTTTGAATTTCTTCAATCAGGGACGTAATTTGTTTGGTTGCATCCGCAGATTGTTCTGCCAGCTTACGTACTTCACTGGCAACAACGGCAAAGCCTTTACCTTCTTCGCCAACGCGCGCAGCTTCAATAGAAGCGTTCAGAGCGAGCAGGTTGGTTTGACTGGAGATGCCTGAAATGGTACTGATGATATTGCCAATTTCCTGCGAACGACTGTCCAGCAACTTGATGATACGGGAAGTATTGGTTACTGTATCGGTAATCAAGTGCATTTGGGATGATACCTTACCTACAATCTCGTTGCCTTCATTAGAACGTTTCTCTACCGAATTGGCTTCCTCCGCAACATTGGAAGAACTAGTGGCAATATTTTGAATTACCGAAGCCATTTCAGCCATGGCACGTGCACTATCACCTGTTGCTTTTTCCTGCGAACGGATATTCTCCGTGATTTCACTGATGTTTTGATTGATGATGTTGGAATTGATTCCGTTTTGCTCGCAGATTGCGAGTAATTCCTTGGCAGATTCATTGACTTCATCCGTTGTCTGCTTCACTTTGGTCATAATGCTGTTAATATGACTTACCATATTGTTGAAGTTCTGATTCACGAGCCCCAAATCATCATGACCTGCATGAATTTGAACATCCAGATTTCCTCTGCTTACTTCACTGATACCGTACATCAGTTGCTTAATCGGGGACAGCGTGCGTTTCACAACCCAATATTGAAGCGCCAGGCAGATCAGTAGGAAAATCACTAAAATGGTAGCGCCGCTAATGAGCAGCTTGGTCAATCCTGCAGGTACGGCACCGGCATCTGCATCAACTGCAAAATATGCAAAGATTTTGCCACTTGGATCTTTAATCGGAGTCATCAAAGTCGTCCATGTACCAAAAGAATCATCGTAGAAGCTGGTGAATGTTGGTTTGCCACTGTCCAGCATACCGGTTACGCCTACTGCTACGACATTGGGTTGCTCGTACATGGAGCCAACGAGCAGCTTATCTTTTTCAAATGCTTCTCTGAGATCCGTTGGCATCGCCACAATAGATGTTAGATTGCCATTTTCGAGCTCCGTCCCGAAAATATAAGCATGAGAGATATTTGGATTCGTCGCCATGATGTTATCTAGATACGCGCGGAGTTTGGTTTGAACGGGTCCATCATAATTTTTCTCTTGAACCGCTTGGGTTACTTCATCGGAATTAATGCCCTGGGCCCACTTCAATGTGATTTTTTCCACTTGCCCATGCAATTGGTCTATCAAAATCGTACGTTGGATCAAATAACTGGACACAATAAGGACTAGCCCAATCAATACGATGTTGAAGAAGGATAATAATAAGTTTTTGGTGAAGAATGATAAGCTACTCCACTTTTTCAAAATGTTCCACTCCCTGGTTGTATTTTTGTATATGGTGTTGAACCGCTTATCGAATGAGATAATCAAGTCCCCCTTACAAACATATTAATCGAGATCATAGACTCTTGAATTTTAAGTAATAGGTCTTAAGTCCTTTTATAGACAAGTATGATATCCCTATATATATGTCGTACGAAAAGCCCTTGAAATGAATACCTTACACAATAAAAAATTAATTTTTAATAGGTAAACGCTGTCTGTGTTTCAGTATATTCCAATTTATACTTCTACTTGAAATTCGACTTCATTACAGTCCATAAGCAACTATTCAACAGAAACCATCATACTTTATAATAGAGTCAAATGCACTTATCAATTTGGGACATTTTTCATATTTGACGTTAAAAATGCTTGATTTAGCGCGGTTTTTGTGAATTGTTTGCGAAATGAGTCCTTATATCCATGTAAAGAGAAGAGGGATAAGAAGAATGTCCAAGCTTACGATTTTAAAGGTTGAGAGTAATCATGAGGATCTGCATAAGTTGATTCAAAGGCTGGATGAGGACTTGCTGGAAAGGTATCCTGCTGACGAAATTTACTTGGTCGATTTTTCCAATCCGAAAGTTAAAAAAATGGTTTTCGCTGTTGTGTATGTGGACGAAAAACCGGTGGCTTGTGGAGGGCTTAGGCCTATAGATGCGGAAGAAATGGAGCTCAAAAGGTTTTATGTCGATTCTTCTTATCGCAGACAAGGAATTGCGGTGAGTCTATTATCTTTTTTGGAAGAGGAAGCCAGCAAACGAGGAGTTGTAAGAATTAAACTGGAGACCGGAGCGGCTCAACCTGAAGCGATTGCTCTCTATACCAAGCGGGGATACGAACCTATTAAACGGTTTGGGGAGTATGAACACGATGAAAACAGCCTTTGTTATGGTAAAAAGCTGTCTCTGTTATTATAAAGCGTTCTCTTATAAAATGGATGATGATCAATACTAGCCTATATAGCGGGAGAGATGATAATGAATTTGAAGCAAAAAGCGGCCGAAAAAGCAGTTGAGGCGATTCAGGACGGCATGAAAGTAGGACTTGGTACAGGCTCGACAGCCTTTTGGGCTATTCAAAAAATCGGTGAGCGTGTAGCGCAAGGATTACATATACAGGCTGTAGCTACATCCCAAGCCTCGGAGGATCAGGCCAGGGAGCTGGGAATTCCCATCATTCCGTTTGATCAGATTGGAAGGCTTGACGTTACCATCGACGGTGCAGATGAAGTGAACGAGCAACTGGTACTGGTGAAAGGTGGAGGCGGAGCCCTGCTGAGAGAGAAAATTGTGGAAAGCAATAGCGACCGATTAATCATTATTGTCGATGAGTCCAAGGATGTGAAGGTGCTGGGTGCATTTCCTTTACCCGTTGAGGTCG
>NZ_WUDQ01000423.1:0-3284 GCF_009827695.1 Paenibacillus sp. OT2-17
TTGCTGGCCTTATATTTGCAGAAACATGGGGTAACTCCTGATACTCTTGTGGGGATTTGCATGGAACGTTCTTTAGATATGGTGATTGGGCTGTTAGGAATCCTGATGGCCGGTGGAGCCTACGTGCCGCTCGATCCGGAATATCCGGAGGACCGATTGGAGTATATGCTTCAGGATTCCAATGTTTCACTGGTTATTACGCAATTGGGGTTGTTGGAGAAAGTGTCACGCTTGGAAGGGAACAACGTTAGCTGTATTGTCCTTGATAAAGACTGGGATCATCTGAAAAGTGATGTGAAGGGTAGAAAGACAATCAAACGGGAAGTGCAACCTCACCATTTGGCATATGTGATATATACCTCTGGAAGTACAGGGAAACCCAAGGGGGTCATGATTTCACATAAAGCGTTGACCAACTTTCTTATTTCCATGGGAGAGCAGCCCGGTTTAACAGAGCAGGACAAACTACTTGCGGTGACAACGTATTGCTTTGATATAGCGGGACTGGAATTATATCTGCCTTTGATTAAGGGGGCTCAATGCTATATTTGCAGCTCCAAAAACATAAAGGATGCCGAAAGACTTAAGCGGGAAATTCAAAGAATAAAACCGACAATTATGCAAGCTACTCCTGTGACTTGGACCCTGCTCTTTCAAGCCGACTGGAAGAACGAAGAGAACATGAAAGTTCTCTGCGGAGGGGAAGCCCTTTCGGAAACGTTGAAATCTTATTTTGTTCATAACAGCTGTGACGCATGGAATATGTTCGGTCCGACTGAAACGACAATTTGGTCTACAATTCAAAAGATCGACGCAGATAAGCCTATTTCGATCGGTAAGCCTATCGCAAACACCCAGATTTACATTTTGGACAAACATCTTAGACCTGTGCCTGTCGGTCTTCCGGGAGAGCTTTTTATTTCGGGCAGCGGATTGGCCAGAGGCTATTGGAACCAGCCAGAGCTTACGGCTGAAAAGTTCATAGACAACCCATTCAATCCGGAAACCAAGCTCTACAGAACTGGAGATTTATGCAGGTGGCTTTCGGACGGCTCTATTGAGTATGTGGGACGGATGGATTATCAAGTGAAAATTCGCGGGTTTCGGATCGAGCTGAGTGAAGTTGAAGGTCAGGTCAGAACATATCCAGGAATCGATGATTGTGTCGTGATTGCCAAGGAACAGGAGGGAAATAAGCAGCTTATTGCCTACTGTTTGCTGAACAATTCCGAGTCCGGTAAGCCTCCTCTTGAT
Source organism: Paenibacillus sp. OT2-17 (assembly GCF_009827695.1). Classification (NCBI taxonomy): domain Bacteria; kingdom Bacillati; phylum Bacillota; class Bacilli; order Caryophanales; family Paenibacillaceae; genus Paenibacillus; species Paenibacillus sp. OT2-17. Next base: position 1,255 of record NZ_WUDQ01000423.1, read on the forward strand.
CCGAAGGAAGTGCGAAACTATTTAAAAACTTTCTTGCCTTTTTATATGATACCAGCATTTTTTATAGAGCTAGATAAGCTGCCTTTGACCCCTAATGGGAAAATAGATCGAAAAGAATTAATGAATCGCAGGATCGAGTTAGCAACAACAAGAAAGATCCATTTACCACAATCAGATGTTGAACATCAGGTTCTAGCGGTGTGGAAAAAACTTCTGAATGTTGATGATCTAAGTACAGATGATGCTTTCTTTGACGTAGGCGGGAATTCTTTTTCAGCAGCAGAGATGATCGGAAGGGTCAAGGAATTGTTGGAATGCGATATTTCGGTGACAGCATTGTTCAAGTATCCGACAGTTAAGGAACTCAGTGCCTACATTACAGAAACAAGAAGCGAGAATGTTGATTCTCAAACGGAACAATCACATACACCGGAACAAACAGATACAGCTGAAAATACAGCCTTACCGAAAATGGTTTCAGGCGAAGATGACCTCGAGCCATCCTACCCAGATTATTTTGAGGATAGTCTCGCAATTATAGGGATTTCATGCCATTTTCCGGGGGCCAAAAACCATGCCGAGTTTTGGAGCAATTTGAGAGCAGGGGTGGAGAGTGTCCGCTTCTTTTCCGAGGAAGAATTGGTTGGATTAGGGCTGGAAAAAGAAATCGTCGGGAATCGAGGCTATGTTCCCGGACGATGCACGATTGAAGGAAAAGAGTATTTCGACCCTGAGTTTTTTAGCTTATCACAGAAAAATGCAGAGTTTATGGATCCTCAAATGAAATTGCTGTTGCAGCATTCATGGAAAGCCGTTGAGGATGCTGGCTATATTAGCAAAGAAATTCCTGAAACCAGTGTGTATATGTCAGCAAGCAGCAGCTTCTATCAAGCATTTATTCCCAATTTGGCATCACAATCGCCTAATGTCCTGAAGAACGCGGATGAATATGTAACCTGGATTTTAGCACAGGGTGGGACAATTCCTACTATGATCTCTCATAAATTGGGATTTAAAGGTCCGAGTCTGTTTGTGCACTCGAACTGCTCTTCCTCATTAGTAGGATTGCGTCTGGCTTCGCAAAGCCTGTTATCCGGTGAAGCCAAATACGCTTTAGTCGGAGCATCCACGATCTTTCCTTTTACCAGTGTAGGCTATGTGCATCAACCCGGCTTGAATTTTTCCAGTGACGGACATATTAAAGCCTTTGACGAGTCGGCAGATGGAATGATTGGTGGAGAAGGGGTTGGGGTTGTTCTACTGAAGAAAGCGCAAGATGCCATTAGAGACGGTGACCATATTTATGCGCTTTTACGGGGAGTAGGTGTGAACAACGATGGAACCGACAAATTAGGGTTTTATGCCCCAAGTGTCAAAGGTCAGGCTGAGGTTATTCAGAAGACGATAGAATCAACCCGAATTCATCCCGAATCTATCAGTTATATCGAGACGCATGGAACTGGAACAAAATTGGGCGATCCTGTTGAATTTGCCGCCTTAAATGAAACGTACAGGCAGTATACAACCAAAAAACAATTTTGCGGTATTGGATCGGTCAAAACCAATATCGGGCATCTGGATACTGCAGCAGGTTTGGCGGGGTGCATTAAAGTTGCTTTAAGCTTATACCATAATGAGATTCCTCCTTCACTTAATTACGAAAAACCAAACTCTGATATCAATTTTCCTGATTCACCTTTTTATGTTGTAGATAGCCTCCAAAAATGGGAGAAGGCGTCGTCTCCTCATCGGGCGGCGTTAAGCGCCTTTGGAATAGGCGGAACTAACGCTCATGCCATTTTCGAACAATTTGTAGTCAATGCTGAATCAGAACGATTTAAAGATAGTTCTGTGAACAAAGAAGCTGTCTATCTGATTCCATTATCTGCAAGGAATCATCATCGTCTTAAAGTGTATGCACAAGAGCTTTCAGATTTTTTGATAGCTTCTGAAGACATTAATTTGTCGGATGTATCCTTTACGCTTCAGACAGGACGAATGGCAATGAAAAACCGGGTAGCTTTTATCGT
>NZ_WUDQ01000424.1:0-3278 GCF_009827695.1 Paenibacillus sp. OT2-17
GGCGGTGAGGCTGTGTTGCAAATACAAGGTTCTCAGGTCAGGGCAAAGCTGGAGACCCCTCTTCAACCTGGACAGACTACAACGTTTCAGGTTCAACCGGCTTCCCCCAGCGGAATGACGGTGCTTAAGCCTCTGAACGATGTGGCCAATACACCACAGCAAACCGTAGCGCTGACAGATGTATTGGAATCGGTGGGACTGCCGGATACAGCTCAGAACAGGGAGCTTATACAGGCAATGCAAAAGAATGGTGTGCCGTTGACGTCGGAAAATGCGTCTTCTTTGCGAGAAGCTATGGCGAAGCAAAGCGGCAATGTACAATTGGGAACGTTTGTGCAGGCGGCGGCAGTTGCCTTTCAACGGGGACTTCCATTGACGGCAGAAAGCATAAACGGATTGCGTCAAGCGATGTTTGGGCCTCCTTTAAATGATCTGTTGTCTTCGCTGGAGCAAGAGCTTGAAACGGTATTAAAACAGCAAGCACAGGGAATATCCACTGATCGTTCAGTGGGGGAATCGACAGCTATAAAGAACGCTGACCGAATGTCTGCTAGTCCAACAGGTGCTTCTTCTGTGGTGGTAGATGGACAGGAAGGCCAAGCTCCTACATTGTCCAAGGATGCTTCTGCCGCTGCAAAGCAGACAGAAGCTGGACAAACCACAGGCGGCAAGGAATTTTTAAAAGGGACTCAAGCAGCCAACCTTGCTGCAGCAGCGAGTGCTTTGGCAACAGATTCAGATACTGCGACGGGGGCTACATCTGCAGCCAAAGGGACTGCTCCAGGAGAATCGGAGGCAGCCAATGGACGCGGAGCGACAGTGGCATCGGAAGCTGGCGTAAATGCGCCAGAATCGAGTGCTGATGCATTAAATGGTCCCCGCACCAGAGTGGAGCAGTCACAGTCACAGCAAGCTACTGCGGCAAGCACACAGCTTAAGGATACGGATGGCGCTCCAGCGGCTGCCACGGCAGAGCCTGCGGGGGCAAAGCCCGCCTTAACCGCAGCCACGGCTGACCGTCCCTCCGCACAGCAGGCTGGTGCCCCTGTGCCGCAATCCACAGCAGGCAACACTGCTGCGCCAGAGGTGCCGCTCCAGCGGCTGCGCACGTTGCTGCAAGAGCTACGCGCGGCGGTGCCACCCGCGCTGAGCACGGCCGTGCCAGAGCAGCCCGCAACGGAAGTGGCGCAGCCAATGGCCGGCGCTTTGCGGGCTGCAGACGCCACTGCATCGCAGCCTGTGGCGTCCAGCCCGCAGCTCACCCCCACGGAAGACCCGTGGGTAGGCCGCGTACTGAAGCTGCTCGGTGCAGAGCACGAGCAGCAAGTGCACCGCGCGACTACACAGGTCGCGCAAGGGGCGGCGGCACGTATGGAGCCGCCAGAGGGAATGCCCCAGACGCTGCCGGGATTAGCGGCTGCGTCTGGGGACACGGTGTCAGCAGACGCAGACACCGTAAAAGGGGCACTGCTTCAGCTGATGAGCAGTGACGACCTGCCGCCCGCTTTGAAAGAGGCGGCTCAGCAGGTTGTACAGCACCTGACAGGTCAGCAGTTGCTGCTCAATACAGACCGAACGGCGCCTTTTGCACAAGTACACATGTTTATACCATTCGTTGGACCGGACGGTCGCGAAACAGCTACGATCCAGATTCAGTCCCGCCGCGGCAAACGGGGAGAGCTGGACGCCTCCAACTGTCGTCTTTGGTTTGATTTGGACATGAAGGGACTTGGACCGACCCTGGTAGATGTCCAGGTTGTAGATCGGATTGTAAGTGTCAAGCTCCATAATGATCATGAATGGGCGGCTTCGTTGTTAACCAGTGGGCGTGCGTCCATTCACACAGCGTTGGAGTCACTAGGATACCAGCTTCTATCGCTTCGTACCGAGCCCATGCCCATAAGGACTGAACAGAACAGCCTCGCCTCTTCTGAAGTACAAAGCTATGTGCCTCAGCCGTATAAAGGAGTCGATCTTAAAATATGAAAGAGCCGTTGGAACCTCCTTCTCCTTCCATAAAGAAGGCGGTCGCCCTTAAATATACGCCTGGTGAGAGCGAAGCACCGATTGTCGTTGCCAAGGGGAGCGGCCGTATTGCGGATAGCATTTTAGAAAAAGCCAAAGAACATGGTGTTCCCGTTCAGGAGGATGCTGCGCTGGTTGAAGTACTATCCAAACTTGATTTGGACGAACAAATCCCTGCTGAGCTCTATCAGTTGGTGGCAGAGGTGCTTACCTATATATATCAAATGGATCGGCTTGCTTCAAGGGATGACTGGTGATGTGGAATGAAATGAAGGCTGGAGGCAAGGATCAACGGAAAGCTAAAGGAGCGATGGGCGAAGAGGCAGCGGCTTTGTTTTTAAAAAACTTGGGTTACCGAATCATAGAGCGTAATTGGCGATGCCGCAGTGGTGAAATAGATCTGATTGCCAAGCAGGAGCATACACTCGTGTTTATTGAGGTACGTAGTCGAAGTAGCTCCAAATATGGAACGCCAGCAGAATCAGTTACTGCGCGTAAAATAGCCCAAGTTCGCCAAACAGCCGCTGTATATTTGCATATGAACGGGATTGGAGATGCTCCAATCCGCTTTGACATGATTTCTGTACAATTAACTGACGAAAAGGCAGTTGTTACAGACCATTTAATAGGCGCATTTTAAGAGTAAGAGCTTTTTCGAAGCTAAGAGTGCGGGACTGAATTCATATGTACAGGTTGACAGGAAGGAAAGCTACAGGTATATTTTATTGAGAATAGTTATCATTTTCATCTGAAAATGAATATCGAGAAGTTGTACCTGTGAAGGAGGATTTACGTGACAAAACATACCTTTAGTGAACATGTCATAGATGTAATTCAGGAACGCCGGACGATTAAACGATTTAAATCCGACTCTATTCCGGTAGATACGATCAAAGAATTGCTGGACGTCGCTGTGTGGGCTCCTAATCATAAAATGCGTGAACCGTGGCGTTTTCTGTTGTTTGCTGGTGAAGGACGGAAAAAGCTTGCAAAAGCAATTGCAGCAGATATCGGTAAGGACAACAAGTTTGAGAGCGGCATTTTGCACAACCCGATCCAGCTTTTAGTAGTGCTGGAAGAAGACCCGCGTCAAGCGGTTTGGGATGAGGATTTTGCAGCGGTCAGCGCGCTTGTACAAAACTTTATGCTTGCCGCATGGAGCAAAGGAATCGGAACGTTTTGGGTGACAAAGCCATTTTTGTATTCGCCTAAGTTCCGTGAGCACTTGGGAATTCAACCAGGTGAGAAGGTAA
>NZ_WUDQ01000425.1:0-3262 GCF_009827695.1 Paenibacillus sp. OT2-17
CACGGAAGCATACGGCGCAGGTATACGTATCCATGACGAATTTGATGACGAACGAGCTATTGCCGCTCCTTCCCGAATATGTGCAGACCCTAGCTGGATGCGGCATAGACGCCATTGAGTTTAATGATCCCGCAGTGCTCATGGCCGTGAAGGAGTACGCCCCGCATCTTAAGCTGTTCTGGAACGGTGAGATGATCTCCACCAACTTCGCAACCGCCAACTATTGGGGTGAAAAAGGAGCTTCCCGGGTCATTTTGGCTCGTGAGCTCAGTATGGATGAAATTACCGAAATGATACCAAAGTTGAACATAGAAGCACAGGTTCAGGTACATGGCATGACCAATATTTATCACTCCAAGCGTAAGCTTGTTCAAAGTTATATGCTGCACCAGGGACGTAATGTAGAAGGCGATTTGGGTAGAGGGCGCGGCTTGTTTCTGATTGAAGCAGAGCGAAAGGAAGAGAAGTTCCCCATCTACGAGGATATTAATGGGACACATATTATGAGTTCAGATGATTTTTGTATCATGGAGGACCTGCATATTCTGATGGAGGCGGGCGTGCATAGCTTTAAGATCGAGGGCTTATTGAAACCTACGGCTTACAATGAGGCGGTTGTTCGTGCTTATCGTAAAGCCATAGATAATTATACAGCTGACCCGGATGCTTATGCTTATGATGAAAGCTGGCTGGATGAAGTTCGCCGTCTTCAAGATCCGGAACGGGAACTTTCCTTCGGATTTTTCTATAAAGAGCAGGTTTATTAATTTTAAAATGAATTCACAGAGGGGGGAACGTCATGGGGACGATAACCAAAACGAGAAAATATATAGGTAAACGGAATCGTCTGGATAAGCCGGAGCTATTGGCTCCTGCCGGAAATCTGGAAAAGCTGAAGTTTGCCGTTCACTATGGCGCGGATGCTGTATATATTGGTGGACAAAAATATGGTCTGCGTTCTAACGCCGATAATTTCAGTTTTGAAGAAATGCGCGAAGGTGTAGAATTTGCTAACAAGTACGGTGCTAAGGTGCTTGTAGCCACCAATATCTATGCCCATAATGAGGATATTGCCGGAATCGAAGAATACTTGCGCAATCTGTACGAGGCAGGAATTCATGCCGTTATCGTCGCTGATCCGGCTATTGTATCCGTGGCATTGCGTGCTGTTCCTGGATTGGAAGTGCATTTGAGTACACAGCAGTCCACACTGAACTGGCAAGCGGTAAAGTTTTGGAAAAACGAGGGACTACCGCGTGTGGTACTGGGACGTGAGACCAGTCTGGAGGAAATCGAAGAAATTAAAAAGCATGTGGACATCGAAATCGAAGCATTCGTCCATGGTGCGATGTGCTCTTCATTTTCCGGCCGCTGCGTGTTGTCCAATCACTTTACAGACCGTGATTCCAATCGTGGAGGATGTTGTCAGTCTTGCCGCTGGAAATACGATTTGTTTGAGGATGCCCGCCCAGGTGAGGTTTGGATATCTGAGGAAGAGGCACAGGAGAGCAATGCACTGAAACAGTTCCAGCTCGGTGTTAACCAGCTTCCACTGTTCGAAGAGAGCGATAATGCCTTTTCTATGGGTTCCAAGGATCTGTGTATGATTGAAAATGTCCCTGATCTGATTGATGTAGGTGTAGACAGCTTTAAAGTGGAGGGACGTATGAAGTCCATTCACTATGTGGCTACCGTCGTGAATGTCTATCGTCAAGCGATTGATTCCTATATGGCTGATCCTGAAAATTATGTGCTCAAACCAGAATGGATTGAAGAAATTAATAAGGCAGCCAATCGTCCGTTGAATACAGGGTTTTTCTACGATACACCGGATCATGAAGATCATATTTATGAGCCGGAAGAAAAGGCAGTCCCTTATGATTTTGCCGGACTGGTCATGGACTACGATGCCGCGAGTGGCATTGCAACCATTCAACAACGGAACCATTTTAAACCAGGGCATGAAATCGAATTTTTCGGTCCGAACGGAACATTCTTTAAACAAACGGTCGGAACGATCTGGGATGAGGAAGGCAACGAATTGGATGCTGCTCGTCACCCGCTTCAACGAATTAGAATGAAGGTAGATCAGCCCGTATCGTATTTTGATATGATGCGTAAAAAGAAGTAAATAAGCCTTAAGTCACAGGTGAAAAGATTCAAAAGCCTCTCCTATCGGTTGGAGAGGCTTTTTTTTGAATAGTTTTCTAGGAAAAAAGTTTCACAAAATTTAGTTGATACTCAAAGGAAAGCTACATTCCTTGTCGAATAGTTCCGATAGAAGTTATATAGATAATAGATACATAATGGATGACGTGGAATTAGAAACTAATTATATGGTGGTAGGTGAGAGAAATGGGTTTACGGAAAAAAGAGGGGAATACAGCAAAAAGGCAACCCAAGAAAACGGATCAAATGCAGGGTTTGAAAGGCAGTAAAGTGACAACGGATAAAGAGGAACAAAAGGTTGCGGTGTCTTCGAAGGTTGCCCCCTGGGTAGCTAAGGCAACTCGTAAAGGTACACACAATTTAAAGCGTTTACTTAAGCCAGAAAGGTACAGTAAAGATTTCATGCATTTGGTCAAAAACTATAATCCGATACGTTCGGTTGGAATGAAGTTGTTTCTGATCTTTTTTGCGGCAATTATGTTATTTGTGGTCAGCTTGGGGATGCTCTCATACTACAAGGCAAAAAGTACGATTGAGCAAAATGCAGCTACGGCTTATCAGCAGACCGTCCAGCAAACTTCAGAAAAGCTTGATATTATTCTAGAGCGCTTTCAAGACACGTCGACACAGGTATTTTTCGATACTGAATTAAGTGATCAGTTGCAAAAGGCAGTAAAGCAAGATAAAAATCCCTTTGCATCTTTTGTTGCTATGGGCGAAGTGAATAAGAAGCTAACGAATCTTGCTTTTACGAATAAAGCGATTGATTCAATGTACTTGTACCCGGAAGAAACCAATTTAGCTGCTATGGGCACCGGAACACAAAAGGATGTACGGCAGGAAGCGTGGTTTAAGGATATTTTGAAAAACAAAGGAATTGTTTGGCTACCTACGCAGGTGAATGACAATGGTAGCAAGACCTTTCGTCTGGCACGCTCCATGAACAGCATGTCCGGGTTGGGAGGGACTTATGTTCTGGTTATGGATTTAAAGTCCAGTGCGGTGGAGGACGAGTTAAAAGGTATTAATTTGGGTTCAGGCAGTATGATTAGTCTTGTGACAGACAAGGGTGAGTTTGTAGGTTGTAGCAATG
>NZ_WUDQ01000426.1:0-3258 GCF_009827695.1 Paenibacillus sp. OT2-17
GAACGGAAGCCAGTCGGTGTGGTGTATATTGGCATTGCTGAACGCGACAAGGAAACGGAAGTACATGAACTGAGACTGAGTGGTAACCGTGAAACAATCCGACTGCGATCAGTCAAAGCAATCCTGTACAGATTGTGGCGCAGGCTGGTAGAGAACGAGAAACTCTCTTAAACATCTATGTACAGTGTGGGTCGTAGAGTTGTTTTAGATAGATATTCATGATATAATCATCTTATCGGAAGAACCGTTGCAAAGCCTTTTGCCAGCGGTTCTTTTTTTGTTTTAAGAGACAGGTGTAATTGTAGAAGAGAGCTGTGTGAACAAAAAAAACGAATGTATGTTCGAAAAAATGCTTGGCAAGCGTGTCAAAACAAGGTATTATTAAAGTACAAACAATGAAGGATGTGAGTTTATTGTCAGATCGTCGTGCTGCGCTGGATATGGCGCTCCGTCAAATAGAAAAGCAATTTGGTAAAGGTTCCATTATGAAGTTGGGTGAGTCTACCCACATGCAAGTGGAAACGATCCCCAGTGGTTCGATTGCTTTGGATATTGCGTTAGGAACGGGCGGCTTTCCAGAGGTGCAAAAAACAGGCGGACAAGCAGCCTTTATCGACGCCGAGCATGCGCTTGATCCGTCGTATGCAAGCAAGCTGGGTGTCAATATTGATGAGTTGTTACTATCGCAACCAGATACAGGAGAGCAGGCGCTTGAGATTGCCGAAGCTCTTGTACGTAGTGGAGCAGTAGACATTGTAGTTGTTGACTCCGTAGCGGCACTTGTGCCCAAGGCAGAGATTGAAGGCGAAATGGGAGATTCCCACGTTGGTCTTCAAGCACGTTTGATGTCTCAGGCATTGCGTAAGCTTTCTGGAGCCATTAATAAGTCGAAAACCATTGCTATTTTTATTAACCAGCTACGTGAAAAAGTAGGTGTTATGTTCGGTAACCCTGAAACAACACCAGGTGGACGTGCATTGAAGTTTTACTCTACGGTACGTTTGGATGTTCGTAGTATTGAAAGTTTGAAAATGGGTAACGACATTGTGGGTAACGGCACACGTATTAAAGTCGTGAAGAACAAAGTTGCCCCTCCTTTCCGTCAGGCTGAGGTAGATATTATGTACGGTGAGGGCATTTCCAAAGAAGGTAGCCTGATCGATATCGGTACGGAGCATGACATTGTCGACAAGAGCGGAGCCTGGTATTCCTACGAAGGTGAGCGCCTTGGTCAGGGACGTGAGAATGCTAAGCAATTTTTGAAGGAAAATCCGAATATTGCTAGTACGATCGAACAAAAAATTCGGGTGGCCAGCAATCTGATTACGACGGTTGCTCCGCCTACAGAAGAAGAGTTGGCACAGCAAGCGAAGGAAGAACAGGAATTGTTGGAGCTTGAATAAAGCTCGGTGAATCCTGGTTTGTGAACTGGGGCCAGGGTTATGGCACCGTCCGTTTGAATAGCATGATTCTGATGCCCTGCACAGTTGTGCAGGGCATTTTTGCATCAACTAGAGTCTGCTTTGTCAGTGGAATCTAACTTTTGCGTAGCAGGTGTTCAAAGGCTGCTTTCGTGAATTTCAAAGTGAGGGAAGTATATTGCAGTTGGACGATGAAGATGAATACACTTCGGAAGCAAATAAGCAACAAGGGATTTCTCTTTTTCCGGATCATGAGGAATTGATGATTACTAGGGTAGAGCAGGGACAGGGACGCAAACGTGGAAGATATATCATACATTTTGGTCCTTATTCACTGTCTGTATTAGAAGATGTAATGATCAAGTACAATATGTTCAAAGGAACGTCATTTGATAAAAAAGAACTGGAAGATATCGTTCTGGCAGATGAAAAGCAACAGGCTTATGTACTTGCGCTACGCTATTTGGGGCGAAAGCCTCGCACACGTCAGGAAATTGCCCAGCGTTTGGCGCAAAAAGAACTGGATCAGTCTGTTATTGACGAAGTAATGGCCCGACTGCATAGGGAACAACTCGTAGATGATGATTTATACGCCCGTCAATGGGCAAGGCAGCGCATAACAAGCCAACGTAAGGGGAAGATGTGGGTTAGGCAAGAACTTCGTCAGAAGGGCATCTCTAAAGCCTCTATTGGCGAAGCGCTAGGTGAGATCACCGATAATGAGGAGTGGGAGAGCGCTTTGACGGTCGGACGTAAGAAATGGAATCAGGTACGTGGTGATATAATGGAGAAAAAAAGAAAAACCTACCCTTTTCTCATGAGACGCGGATATTCGGGGGATATGACACGCCGGGTAGTCAATCATCTCACTGCGACCGAGCATGACGCTGCTTCAGATGACGAGGAGTTGTTGCAGTGGGAGGAATAGTTGCCAAACGGCTGCTGAACCTTTGGCTAGTATGAACGGATAGGATGAGCTAGTTATTACATGGAAAGCTGCATGGTAGTCTACTAATGTTTGCATTCCCTTGACAATGCCATTTGTCAAATAATAAAATATATATGAAACGATACTTGTGGAACGCCCTTTTTCCTTCCAAAAAAGCGGAATCCACGGTGAGTTCTCATCGCCAAATAACAAGTGATGCCGCTATGCCAGGCGGAATTGTACATGTGAAAGCATGTGCATATGAAATGAAACGACCTTGTGTCGTTGTCTTAGTTTGACGATCAAAGTAAATGTGACAATTGCAAAAAGTCCCAAGGAATGCCTTGGAGGAACCAACGGGGAGGTGAACAGTATGATGACTGCGATCTGGTTCGTTCTCGTTGCTGTAGCCGCGTTATTCTTTGGGTTCGGGATTGGTTATTTTATTCGCAAATCTATTGCAGAAGCTAAGATCTCCAGTGCGGAAGAAGCTGCCGCGCAAATCGTGGAGAACGCGAAAAAAGAGGCAGAAGCGCTGAAGAAGGAAACGGTATTGGAAGCGAAAGATGAAATCCACCGCATCCGTGCCGAAGCTGAAAAAGAAACTCGTGAACGTCGCAATGAAATTCAACGACAGGAACGAAGATTGCTGCAAAAAGAAGAATCGCTGGATAAAAAATTGGAATCGCTGGAACGCAAAGAAGAACAAGTGGCCAACAAAGAGAAACGAATCGATGAAACCCAGCAGCAAATTGATTTGATTTACAAGAGTCAGGTAACTGAGTTGGAACGTATTTCCAATCTGACGATGGAGGATGCAAGAAGTATTATTCTGACCAACGTAGAGCAGGAAGTTCGTCATGAAACAGCTCAGATGATTAAAGAAATTGAACAGCAGGCCAAAGAAGA